>NZ_JAYSDA010000015.1:0-102276 GCF_041914625.1 Aquitalea pelogenes
TGTCTGGGGTTCTGGGCTGGCAATGTTTCAGACTGCCTCGAACCAGCTGTCGTCAGTAAGCATCCGGTCAGCACCGTCTGGAGTTCTCACGAGGAATGACGAGAATAAATGTCCACTTATTGAATAGATGGACACTTAATCTTGAACGAGATCTCCCCTACCGCTGAACCGGCTCCCTCCCGTCGCACACGATACTCGTTGGAGTTCAAGCAGCGTCTTGTCCTGGCGAGCTTTGCTCCAGGGGCTTCGATTGCTCGACTCGCTCGCGAACATGGACTCAACGCCAATCAGCTATTTAATTGGCGCTATCAATATCGCAAGGGACAGCTCGGGCCAGTCAGTCCGTCTCCACGCCTGTTGCCGGTCGATATCATCGATGCCACGGCGGCACCCGCTTCGACCTCACCAACAGCTCAGACCGCTAGCCGCCTGGAGCTGACCCTGGCCAAAGGCCGTCTCAGCATACACGGATGCCCCGATCCGGAGACGCTGCGCCTAGTGTTGCAGGTACTGACCGCATGATCGGCTTGCCGGCCGGAACCAGGGTCTGGCTTGCGGCCGGAGTCACCGACATGCGCCGTGGCTTTGACGGCCTGGCGGCCATCGTCCAGAGCACACTCGAACTGGATCCGTTCTCCGGTCATGTGTTCGTCTTTCGTGGCCGACGCGGCGACCGCATCAAAGTGTTGTGGTGGAGCGGCGATGGCCTGTGCCTGCTAGCGAAGCGCTTGGAACAGGGCCGCTTCGTCTGGCCCAGTGCCGACAGCGGCAGCGTGTCGCTGACCACCGCCCAGCTGTCGATGCTGCTGGAAGGCATCGACTGGCGCCGTCCCCAGCGCACCTGGACCCCCACCAGCGTTTGAGTTTCATCCCCCTATGTTCCCCCTCGGTCAGCCTGCGTACAATGACAGCATGCTGACCGCTACCTCTCTCCCCAACGATATCGACGCCCTCAAGGCGTTGGTGTGGTCCATGACGGAGACGGTTCAGAAACTGGAAGCCACGGTGGCCAGCTGCACCCACGAGATCGAACGCCTCAAGCTGTTGATCGCCACGCTGCAGCGTATGCTGTTTGGTCGCCACTCCGAGAAGCTCGGGCGTCAGATCGAGCAACTGCAGTTAGAGTTGGAGGAACTGCAAACGGCCGAAGCGGAGCAAGCCCCCGTTGCGCCCTCCGGTACCGAAGCACCGGCACGCCGACATCCGGTTCGCCGGCCGTTGCCGGATCATCTGCCACGCGACACCCAGACCCATCAACCGGCCGAGCCGGCCTGCCCGGACTGCGGTGGGGTCTGGCGCCAGCTGGGCGAAGACGTATCGGAAGTACTGGAGTATGTCCCGGCCCGCTTCCGCGTCATCCGCCATGTGCGCCCGAAATACACCTGTTCCTGCTGTGACCGCATGGTACAAGCCCCGGCGCCGAGCCGCCCGCTGGCGCGCAGCTTTGCCGGCCCGGGTCTGCTGGCGCATGTGCTGGTTGCGAAGTTCTGCGACCACCTTCCGCTGTATCGGCAGAGCCAGATCTACGCCCGGGAAGGGGTGGAACTGGACGATAGCACGCTGGCCGATTGGGTCGGGGGAAGCAGCCGGCTGTTGCGCCCCCTGGTCGACGCGCTGCGTCAGCATGTGCTGAGTGCCGATAAACTGCATGCCGACGACACCCCGGTCCCGGTGCTGGCGCCCGGTAAAGGCCACACCAAGAGCGGCCGGTTGTGGACCTATGTCCGCGATGATCGCCCTGCCGCGGATGAGACGCCCCCCGCGGTCTGGTTCAGTTACTCGCCGGATCGCAAAGGCGAGCACCCGCAGACGCATCTGAAAGACTTCACCGGCATCTTGCAGGCCGACGGCTACGCCGGCTTTGGTCAGCTGTACGAAACCGGCCGGATTCGGGAGGCCGCGTGCTGGGCGCATGTCCGGGGCAAATTCTATGATTTGCACGTTGCCCGCCCTTCGGTCGTGACGCAAACGGCCTTGGAACAGATCGCCGCGCTGTATGCGATCGAAGCGGCCATCCGAGGTAGCCCGCCGGCAGAACGGCGGGCAGTCCGCCAGGCTCGCAGCCGCCCCCGGCTGCTGGAATTCCATCGCTGGCTAAACGATCAGTTGGGCAAGCTCTCCCGCAAATCAGAGACGACGGCGGCGATCCAGTACGCGCTGAATCGGTGGGAAGCGTTGGTACGGTACACGGAAGATGGGCGGATCGAGATCGACAACAATGCTGCCGAGCGCGCCTTGCGTGGAGTGGCCTTGGGCCGGAAGAACTTCCTGTTTCTGGGCTCGGATGCCGGAGGAGAACGTGCCGCCGCGATCTACAGCCTGATTGGCAGTGCCAAGCTGAACGGTCTCGACCCAGAGGCGTATCTACGCCATGTACTGGGTGTCATTGCCGATTACCCAGTGAACCAGGTAGCCGATCTGTTGCCCTGGAACCTCAAGCTGGACGCCCCTGCTAGCTAGCCATTGCCTTCGCGGTAAATCCTCTCCCAACACAGTTCATCTAGCCCGGAAAGACGGTGCTGACCGGGCCGTTACTTACCCAGTGCATTGGCAGCCAGATTGCTCATGACATTGCTCAGCAGCGTACTGCCATTGCCTGCGCTGATGCCAATGCTGGTGGCGCTGGCATCGGTGCGCTGGTGGTTGTCCAGGTCCTGGTAGCTGAGGCTGCCGGTGGTCAGCGTGTTGTGTTCAGCGCTGGCCTGGCTGGTGATGGCCGCGCCGGTGAGGCTGGTATTGCCGGCGACATTGAGATTGAAGCCGCCGCTGCCGGCGGCAATGCCGCTTTGGCCTGTGGCGCTCTGGTAGTCGTGGTTGATGTCCTGTGCCGCCAGGTTGGCGCTGCCGCTGACGAACTGGCCGTAGCAGATGGGTGGCACGCAGACGCTGATGTCGAAGCCGCTGGAGGACTGATGGCTTTCGTACTGGCTTTGGTCTTGCAGGGTGGTGATGGCCAGTTTGCCGCCGACGTCGGCATTGACTGTTTTGCCGGCCAGCTGTGCGCCAAACAGGGTAGTGTCATTGCCGCTGTGCAGGTTCAGCTGATTGCTGGCGGTGACCAGCGTGTTGTCGTAGGTGGTTTCACTACCATTGGCCACGCCCTGGCTTTGGCCGACGCCCAGCTGGAAGCTAATACCGTTTTGCTGGCCGAAACCGACGGTGGCCCCCACGCTGGCATTACTGGATTCGTTCTTGTTGTGAACTTCGGCGGTGTTGGTGGCTGCTTGCAGCAGGATGTCCTTGCTGGCGGACAGGTTGATGTCGGTGGCTTGCAGCTTGGCCCCGGTAGCGCTGAGGTTACCATCGCTGGCGGTGATGTTGAGGGTGTCGGCCTGGACGATGGTGCCGCGCTGGGTGGTGGTGCTACTGCTGCTGTCCTGGCTGCTGCTGTTGCTACCGACCGTGGTACTGACACCGAAAGCCGATGCATTGCCACGACTGGCATTGTTAGCGCTGTCTTTGATATTGGCGGCGGCTTGATCTTGCAGTGCTTTGGCAGCACCACCATTCATCAGCTTGTAAGCATCGTAGCCCGCCTTGAGGGCTAGTGCGCCTTGCAGACGGTCGTTGGAGGTATTGCGCGCGGCCTGGGCAGCGTCGTAAACACTGGTGATGACGCTACCTACAGTGCCAGACAACTGGCTGCCGATGGTGAAGCTCTTGGTTTCCTGATGGTATTGGTTGTTGTCCTGGTTGGTGATGGCATCCAGAGTGACGGCATTGCCTTGCAGGGTGGCGGTTTGCTTGGCTTGCAGGTTGGCTCCCTGGCTGAGCAGATTGCCTTGGCCAGTGCCGGTGTATTGGTTGTCAGCGCCAGCCAGCACGGTGAGGTTGCCGCTGTTGGCGCTGAGCAGGCTGGTGCTTTGGGTGGTGCTGGGCTGGGTGCCGTTTTCTTTGCTGGAGGTGGTACCAAACATGGTTTGGCGTGGGGCCGCACCGGGAACCAGTCCCACAGACCAGCTGCTGGCGCTGGCCTGGTGGGTAGTTTCCAGGGTATTGGTGGCGGCCAGGATGTTGACGTTGCGGCCTGCCTGCACTTGCAGGTTCTGGTCGGCAAGGACGGTGGCGGCTTGCAGGGTGGCATCGTGCCCGGCACTGAGTTGAACGTTCTGGCCGCTCAGGGTGCTGCCGGTTTGTTGGGTGGCGGTAAAGTTACCCAGATCTTGCCCGCGGTTGCCACCATATTGCAGCCCGCTTAGCAAGCTGAAACTGAAGCCGCGGCTGTTTTCCTGGTGGGCTGCACTGCGGGTTTCGCGCGTGGTTTGCGTGGTGAGGTTGAGGTCGCGCTGGGCACTGGCGGTGAGGCCTTGCTCGGCTTGCAGATTACTGGCAGACAGGTTCAGATCGCGCCCGGCCTGGATGTTGATTTGCTGGGCAGCCAGTTCGCTGGGGTTAAGGGTGGTGCGTGCCACGCTGCTTTGGTCTGCACGCTGACTGCTGCGGAACAGCTTGCTGTCGCTGCTGCTGGATTGTTGCTGATAGCGGTCGGTGTTCTGGCCGGCTTCCATGTTGATGTCACGCCCGGCTATCAAGTTGGCCTGCCCTTGCGCGGACGTCAACAGGCTGCCTTGTAGATTGAGATCCTGTCCGGCTTGCAGTGTCAAACCATTGCCCGCATTGATTTGGCTGCCCTTGGCCCAGCTTTGTGCGCCCTGGTAGCTGTCGTCGCTGCTGCTACGACTGAGCCATCCTTTCTTGCTGCTGTGGCTTTGCCATTCCAGTTGCTGGGTTTGCTGGCCGCTGGCGAGGGTGAGGTCTTGTCCGGCTTGCAGCTGGACCTGGCCTTGGGCGCTGTCGAGGGTGGCGGCAGTGGCGGCAAGGTTGCGCCCGGCCTGCAGGGTGAGGTCGCCCTGGGTGGATAGGCGGCTGCCGGTTTGGTCGGTACTGGCCTGGGCGGACCAGTTGTTGGCATTCCAGGTGATGCGACGTTGCTGGGTGGTGTCGGTGGTGCCGAGTGTGAGGTCTTGTCCGGCGGACAGCACGGTGCTGCCGCTGGATTGGTTGCTCAACTGGCTGCCGCTGAGGTCGAGGTTGCGGCCTGCGGCCAGCAACATGGGGCCTGTGCCCTGCCCCAGGTACAGCCCGGCCATGCGGTCGAGTGCGGTTTGTTGCAGGGTGTTGCCACCGCTGCCGTGTTGTTGGCTATAGGTGGTGCTGGCGCTGGTGAGGTCGCGCCCGGCACTCAGGCTGAGGCTGTGGTCGGCCTGGATGCGTCCGCCCTGGTTGTTGAGGTCGGTGTTGGCGTGGATGGCGAGATCGCCGCCTTGCAGACGTCCGGCCAAATTGTTGATGGTGTCGGCGTTGATGCTGAGCAGTTGTCGCCCGGCCATGCTGCCCTGGTTGGTAAGGTCGCCCTTCAGTTGCAGTTGCAGCCGGTCTGCCGCCAGGATGGCACCGCTGGGGGCCAGGTCGCTTTGCTGCAGTTTGACGTATACCTGTGGCACCAGCACTTGCTGGCTGCGGCCATCCGGCAGGGTGACGGTTTGACTGACCAGCCAGACGATGTCGCTGGTGAGCTGGGCCATTTGCGCGGCAGTGAGTGCCACGCCGGGCACCAGCTGGTGGCTGGCGGCAAAGGTTTTACCGTTGTCCATCAGCGCACGGAACTGGGCCTGACCGTCGCTATAGCCTGCCAGCAGGCTTTGGCCGGTGAGGCGGCTGACTTGCTGGTTGATGAGTTGTTGTTCGACGTAACCATCACCCAGGCGTTTGAGGGCGGTATTGGGGTCGGGCGACAGCCCGGCCAGCAGGTAATCACTGCCCAGCCAGGCCTGGCGATTGGTTAGCGCGGGGTCGGTTTCCAGCAATGGTGCCGGTCCGTCGGGCAGCAGGCGGTACAGGCTGCTGCGGGGCAACTGGATGGTGGGCGGCTGGGTCAGCACGCTGCCGGGGATGCCATTGCTGCCGGGTTCCAGCTGTACCGTGCCATTGCTGGTTTGGCTGAGCCGGGCAACTTCGCTGCCGGGAACGGGCGGTGCAATCGGGCTGGGGCCTGGGCGGCCCTGATCCAGATTGGCGACGGTGTCGGCGTTGATGATCAGGCTGGTCTTGCCCTGGATGCTGGCATCGACGCTGCCTATGGTTTCGCGGATATCGGGCTGGGGGTTGGCGAAGCTGCCGCCTGCATAAGTGTGGCTGGTGACATCAAAATGATGATTGCGATATAGCGTGGCAGCGGTATTGATGATCTGGCTAGCTGTCCCACCGTCTATTTGCAGTTGGTCTGCGGCACTGATCTGGCCGTACTGATTGTCCAGTAGCTGGCCCGGCTGCAACAGCATATTGCCGCCAGCGCGGATGGTGGGGGCTGCACCTGCGTCGACTGTTAGCACGTCGTCCAGCGCGGTGTGGTGGGCGGTGCGGTAGCGTTCATTACCTGACTCTGAAGCCGGGTGCTGGCTGCGATTGATGATGGTGTGAACAGGGTCGGTCAATTGATACGGGGTGATCAGCAGTACGCAATTACTGCTGCAACTGCCATATTGCGCGTCATAACGGACGGCGTCGGTCTGGTAAGAGAAGTAAGGCGCACCACCGGTGCCACCCGGCCCGTGCAGCAGCAGGAAGGGGTCGAGCCCGTCCGGGCTTTGGTCCGGGTTGACCATGCTGTCCTGACGCAGTGTGTAGTAGATGGTTTGGGTTTGCGGCTGGTCGATATTGATGCGCCAGCGCTCGCCGGTCATGCCCCAGCCACGACCATTGGCAAAGAAGAAGGTACTGGTTTGCGGGCCGAGTTTGACCACGGCGCGGCCCAGTACCTTGCCATCCGGGGTGATGATCTGCTCGTTGCTGATGATGTCGGCCGGGTCAACAAAATAAATCTGCGAGGCACGGTAATTGGCGGAGTTACGCAGGTCGCCGCCATTTCCACCATTCCTTTGCCAGGAGGCAAGGTTCATGGTGACGGTTTCGTCAATGCTGCTTTGCTGGCTCATGCCCACCCGCAGCCGCTGGTTGCGTACGGTGTCGGCGCTGATCTGCATATTGCCACCAGCCTCGATGCTGGCCGACTGGTTGTCCACCAGGCTGGCCGGGCGATTGATCTGGCCGCTATCGTCAAAGCCGCCGCCTATCACCATGTCGCCCAGGCTGATGAGCTGGGCGTTTTCGCCATTAAGCAGTTGATCGGTCGCGATGCCCAGTTGTTGCCGGGCGGCAATCACCGGTGCTTGCCCTGCCAGTGGGGTGTTGTCCAGCTGCGGTGCGGCCAGTAACAGCCGGTCGGCATAAATACGCCCGCTGCCGCGATTGCTGATGGCTTGTCCGGCGAGAAGGCTGGCATCCCCGGCGTCTATCAGGCCCTGATTGTCCAGGCTGGTGGTGGCTTGCAGGTTCAGCGTGCTGGCGGTGATGTCGGCCTGGCTGGCATTGCTGATGCTGTCTGCCTGTATGCTGGCGCTGCCTCCGGCGCGCAGGCTGGACTGGTTATCCAGCTTGCCCGTCGTGCTGAGTACAAGGTTTCTGCCCGCCTGGATAGCGGCCTGTACGGTAAGGTCTTGCCGGGTGTTGAGGGTGAGGTCTTGCCCGGCAACAAACTGGCCGGTGCTGCCCAGCTGCCTGGCCTGGACGGCCAGATTGCGACTGGCCGTGGTCAGCCCGCCCTGCTGTTGCAGGGTGTCCGCTTGCACTGCGGCATCACCCAGGCTGTGTAATTCCCCCTGGTTGTGCAGGGATTGCGCGGCAACAAGCGACAGGCTGGTTTTGGCGGCAATCAGCCCGGCCTGGTTGTCCAGCGCATCGCCCTGCAGGGTGACGGTATCACCCATGATCAGGCCGGCCTGATTGCGCAGGGTGCTGCTGTTGATGTCCAGTGTGGACGCCTGAATGCGCCCGTCTCGCAGGTTGAACAAGTCGCCGGTTTTCAAGGCCAGCCTGCCGCCGGAGAGTACGCCCAGCGTATCGCCACTGTCGGCATTCCACAGGGTTTGTCCACCCGTATCCAGTTGCAGGCTTTGGCTGGCGGCCAGCAGGCCGCCACGGTTGTCCACCGTACCGCTGCTGGCGCTGATGTCGCGGGCAAAGATGCCGCCCTGGCGGTTGTCGATGTCGCCGCCATTGAACAACAGCCCGGCGGCTTCCAGCCAGCCAGCGCGGTTGTCCAGTTGCCCGGTCATCAGGCTGAGTCCGCCCGCGGCGGCAAGCTTGCCCTGCTGGTTATTCAGAGTGGGGGTGCGCAGGGTGATGTCCTGCCTGGCCACCAGGGTGCCGCCCTGATTGTGGATGGCTCCGGTGTCGATATGCGCCTGGTCGACATACAGCCGGCCTTGCCGGTTATCCAGCATGGGTCCGAACAGTTGCAGTGTGCGCAGCTGCATGCTGCCGTGATTCTGCAAGCCTTGTTGCAGGCTCAGGTCGATGCCGCCATTGGCCAGCAGGCTGCCGCTGTTATCCAGCAGGCCTGCCACGCGGATGGTGCCGTCGGCTAGCACCTCGGCAGGGGTGGGCTGGCTGTAAACCGGGGCATCCCCGCCCGGTGCGTTCGTGCTGCCTGTGGCTGGCGGCGTGGCCGCGCCGTCATCCGGTGTGGATGGTAGCTCAGGCGCAGTGCTGGCTTTGGGCGGCAGGCCTACCGCCCCGCTGCTGTGCAAGGCATTGGCCTGCAACAGCAAGCCCTGCTGGCCGGTCTGGCTGAGTTGGCCCGCGTTGTCCAGGCTGTCTGCATCTATCTGCACGCGCTGGCCGCTGATGCTGCCGCTGCTGTTGTTACGGATGTCGCTGGTATTCAGCACCAGTTCGCGCCCGGCATTGATCAGCCCGCTGTTGCTGAGTGGCCCGTTGGCAATGTGCAGGTTGCGGCTGGCCGACAAGGTGCCGTCATTATCCAGCCCCTGGCTTTGCACATGCAGGCTGCCACCCTGCTGTGCCAGCATGCGGCCGGTGTTGATCAGGCGGCCATCCGCTTGCAGCTGCAAATCGCCCTGACTTGCCACCAACTCACCGGCATTGCGTGCGCCCAGGCCGTGTTCGGTAGCCAGCAGGGTGATTTTGCCGGCGTACATACCACCGATTGCCGCCACGTCCAGGCTGTAGGCCGGGGCAGCACCGTCAGCCCCCGCAACCGGGGTGGTGGTGGTGATAAGTTTGCCCGTGGCATCCAGCTGGTTCTGCCCGGTGCTCAGTTGCAGTTGCTGCGCCCACAGCCCGGCATTCAGTTGTACCGCTCGGGCCAGGATGGTGGTGTAGTCGCTGCCGCTATCGTTCAGCCCTGCGCCGTTAATCTGCAATATGCCGTTGCCTGTCTGGAAACCTTGCACTACCCCGCCAGCAAGCTGCGGCGTGGCAGCGGCAAAGGTGCTGCGGTTGGCATTGAGCACAGTGACGCCATCTATGCGCAGGCCGGAGGGATTGGCGATGATCAGGTCTGCCCGTGCACCGGCTATTTCCATGGTGCCGCTCAGGCGTGACGTGTTGGCGCTGTTGACCTGGTTGACAATGACTCTGGCACTGCCACCGGCCAGCCATGGGTTGCCTGCCACCCAGCCGGCGCTTTGGGTCTGGCTGGCGCTGCGGCCGTTATTGAAGATGGTGACCGGTGTGGTGGTGTCGAACTGGCGATACTGGTTCATCGACACCCCACCGGCGGTCGGGGTCTGGATATTGATTTGTACCGCACCGCTGGCGGTATTGAGAATGGTGGGGCGTTGCCCGGCAGGTGCGGCAGGGTCGGCCAGAATCTGCGCCAGTGCAGCACCGGGCAGGCTGAGCAACAACAAGGCCAGTGCGAGCGGTCGCCATGCCCAGCAACATGGCCATGCCTGCCCCGCTCCCGGACGGGTACTGGCTGAGCGCTGGTAGCTGCCGGTCAGCTCGGCGACAGGCATCAACAGATTGCGCAAGGTGTTAAAAACCAGACGATAACATTGTCGATTCATGGGCCAGTCTCCGGTGGCAAGGCGCAGCGTCAAAAACGGTAGGCAACGGAGAAGCCCCCGGTGCTGCCGGGGGTGCGAAAATGGGTGGGGTAGTGCATGGGCTTGCTGATGAACACTTCGTAGTCGAAGCCAAGCAAGTGGCCACGGCTGCCAAGGGCAATGCCGCTCAGCCGACGACCCGGCAGCAAGGCCGCCGATTGGCCACCGACTTCGCCATGGTCGTAAGCCAGATAGATTTCACGTCCTTTGAATTGCCAGCCCAGCTCATTGCGTACCAGCCAGCCGCGATCGGCACTGAGCTGGTTGTCGCCGTTGAAGCCGCGCACGGTGCTGCGGCTGCCGATAGAAAAGCGGTCCAGCGGAATCAATGGAGTCTGGTTGTATTGGCCGCGCCAGGCCGAGCTGAACTGCAAGGCCTGGCCCAGGGCGCGAAACGGCAATACCAGCTGTGCCTCTGCCTGCCATAGCTGCAAGCGGGAACTGCCCTCGTTGAAGGCCTCCTCCGGCGCGCGCTGCGCGCGACGGGCACCGGTAGCACGCAGGTAATTCAGGCTGGCGCTGAATGCGCCCTCACCCAGGCGGGTTTCGTGAGTTACGCCCAGCTCCCAGCCCGCCATGCGACGACGCTGCACGTCGATTTCGGCATCGTTGATGAAGCTGCTGGTTTTGCGTTGCCACAACTGCAGGTTCACGCCGGTTTTGCTGTCGGCATCACGCAGCAGCAGGCGCGACAGCTTGAGCGAGGCGTTCTCGCTTTTACCGTGATACAGATAGCTTTCATAAGCACCAGCCACCGACTGGCGATAACGGCCATCATTCAGTGTCAGACCGAGCAGCCAATACCCCAGCGGCAGGTTGTAGCTGACGGTGTTGTTTTCAGAGCCCCTCTCGCCATCCTGACCACCACCCAGCGCCTGGCTGCGCGACAGGCTGAGCATGTCATTGAGCGTCAGCAGATGGTCCACCGCCAGCGTGGCACTCCCTTGCAGCACCCCGGTGGCCTTGCTGCCGCCATCATCCAGCTGCAATGACAAGCGGTATGGCCTGTGTTGCCGCCATTGCACCAGCACGTCGCTGCTGTTGGGCGGTGCATCGGCGGCGCTGGCCGGGGCAATTTGGAAGTCTGCCTGCACCGAAGGCAGGCGTTGCAGGTTTTCCAGCCCTTGTTCGATGTCACGCAGATTGAGTACCTCACCCGGCCCGGTTGGCAGGGCATTTAGCGTACGCATTGCAGTGCTGTTGTCGGCAGCAGGTTTGATCTGGTGAATAAAACCGGGCAGCAAGGTGAACACCAGCTGTCCGGTGCTCAGGTTTTGCGGGCTGACCAGCACGCGGGAAGTGACAAAACCTTGTGCCAGCAGCGCGTTTTGCATGCGCCGTTGCAATTGGCTGACGCCCTGGCTGCCAAGGCAGCGGCCAATGGCGCTGTCCGGCTGGGCGGCAGCATGCAATAGCCACTGAAAGCGTGCGGATAACTCGCCTTGCAGCAACAACTTCCGTATCGGGAAACATGGCTGTTCTGCGGGTGGCAAGGGCGTGACCGCAGGCAGGCTGTTGTCTGCAGCGGCAGCAAGTCCGGTAACCGGCGAAGGCACTTGCGCGCAGGAATATACCGGCCACAAACCGGCAAGCAATGGCAGTACACCTGCCAGGCTAAGCGGTACAAACCGGAAATTGGGAATCAAATGGCAGCCAAACAGCGGCAATCGGGACATTGTCATGGTTTGCCGATTGTCCAAATGCCATGCTGCTTGGCCTATCAGCGCATTCCCAAATGGCCAGCATACTTTTCGGCACCTGCCGGTAATACTGGCTGGTTTTGGCCTGACCGGTTCAGCACACGCCGACGGTCTGTCCGCGGCAGGGCAAGAAATACACAGCCCTCACTGACTGAGCACCCCGCTGACACGTGCTCAGCAAATAGCGTGATTGCCGATTTCAAACAGTTGTTTTACATTAGCCAGTCGCCTGAAATAGGGCGTAAAAACCAAAACAATACTTACAAATCAAGACGCAACGAGGGAGACTCACCACATGACTGCCAAGTCCGTTACCGACTGGTTCATACCGGAAACCATCCGCCAATCCCCCGCCCAGGCCATTGGCGCACGCACGACGGTGGGCGTCGGCCTGCTGGCCGGTTGCATTGCCCCGCTGTTTTCCATCGAGTATTTCATGCTGAATCACCCGGCCATGGGCACCGGCATTGCACTGGGCGGGCTGGGTTTGTTGCTGGCGCCACTCTTGCTGAAACTCACCGGCGCACTGCGCTTTTGTGCCGAGCTGATTACCAGCTGTATGTTCGTGATGGTGTGCTGGATGGTGTATGTCAACGGCGGCATCATGTCCACCAGCGTGGTGTGGTTTGCTTCCATTCCGTTTACCGCCATTTTCGTGTCCACCCGCCGCTCCGGCATGGTGTGGATGGTGCTGACCATTCTGGCTATCGGTCTGTTCTTTTTGCTGTCGTCCGACCCCGGTGCGCTACCGCCGGTGCCGATCGACCATGCCGAAATTCCCAAACTGCAAGCCAAGTCGCTGATCGGCCTCACCATCGTGGTGTTGTCACTGGCCATGGCCTTTGACAAGGCCAAGGTAAAAAGCCTGGAGAAGCTGGAACAGGCACGCGCCGAGTCCGAGCAGGCCAGCCGCGCCATGCGCGAGATGATGGAACAGGTGGCGCGCTCCATTCGCGCTGCCTCCAGCGCCAGCCGCGACATTGCCGACAGCACCGGGCTGATGGCACAAACCATGGCCGAGCAGCGCAGCCGTGCGGAAGACATGATGGTGGTGGCACAGCAGATGGCGGTCGTCACCAGCCAGAACGCTGCCCAGTCCGACAGCGCCACCCGGCTGGCGCAAACCGCAGGCCAGGCGGCCAGCAGCGGCGGCCAGGTGATGGACCAGGCGGTATTGCAGCTGGGCCGCGCCGGGGAAGTCATCTCCCATGCCGCCAGCAAGCTGGAAGACCTGGGCCAGCGCAGTACCGAGGTCAACGGCATCGTGCAGTTGATTCGTGACATTGCCGACCAGACCAACCTGCTGGCGCTCAATGCCGCCATCGAAGCTGCCCGCGCGGGTGAAATGGGGCGCGGCTTTGCCGTGGTGGCAGACGAGGTGCGCAAGCTGGCCGAGCGCACGCAGAACGCCACGCTGGATATCGAAACCAAGATCAAGCTGATTGTGGATGGCACCAATCAGGCCATCATCGCCATGCGTGACGGTAACAGCCAGATGCAGGCCGGGCGCAGCAATGCGCAGGAGGCGCAGCAGAATCTGCAAGGCATCATTCAGGAAACCCGCCAGCTGGCCAGCCTGCTGGAGGAAGTATCCCGGGCGGAAAGCAGCCAGAACCAGGGCTTTGCCCAGTTTGCCGGTGACATTACCGCGGTGGGCGAATCCACTCGCTCGCTGTCCACCGAAACCCGCTCCATTGCCGATGCCATCAAGCGGCTGGACCAGTTGCTGGATGATCTGGGTCGCAGCTCGCAGGCCCAGCACGCCGGCTAGTCGCCACAAGGCCTCATCATGCCTAGACCGCCAACTGGCGGTCTTTTGCATTTTGTCCCCCTCCCCCCTCTGCTATACTGCCCGGCTTGTGTAAACCAGTGCTCTTTGCCCGATGACCACCCCAGCCCAGCAACTGTCCCAACTGAAATCCCGCCTTGCCCATTGCCTGCTGCGCGACCGCCACGGCCTGCGACGCAAGCTGAATGATGTGGCTGAACGGTTGAAAAAAAACCAGCCGGCCGACAAGCTGCTGGATGATGTCCGTGCCCAGCTGGAACGCTCCACTGCCCGCGCCGATGCCCGCCGTCAGCACATGCCGCGCCCGCAGTTTGACCCTGCCCTGCCGGTCAACCAGAAGCTGGACGACATCAAGGCCGCCATTGCCGGACATCAGGTGGTGATCATCTGCGGCGAAACCGGCTCGGGCAAAACCACGCAGATTCCCAAAATCTGCCTGGAGCTGGGCCGTGGCGTGTACGGGCTGATCGGCCACACCCAGCCGCGCCGTCTGGCCGCACGCTCGGTGGCCACCCGCATTGCGCAGGAGCTGGGCTCGCAACTGGGCGAGCATGTCGGTTTCAAGGTGCGCTTTACCGACAAGCTGTCGGAGAAATCCGTCATCAAGCTGATGACCGACGGCATCATGCTGGCGGAAACCCAGACCGACCGCTATCTGGAAGTCTACGACACCATCATCATCGACGAGGCGCACGAACGCAGCCTCAACATCGACTTTTTGCTGGGTTTTCTCAAGCAGCTGCTGCCGCGCCGCCCGGACCTGAAAATCATCATCACCTCGGCCACCATCGACGCCGACCGTTTTGCCCGCCATTTTGATGGCGCACCGGTGATTGAAGTCTCCGGCCGCACCTTCCCGGTGGAAGTGCGTTATCGCCCGCTCAAGCAGCGCGACGAAGACGAGCGCGAGATGGAAATGGAAGACGCCATTGTCGACGCCGCTGACGAGCTGTCGCGCCAGGGTGCTGGCGACATGTTGGTGTTTTTGCCCGGTGAGCGCGAAATCCGCGAAACGGCGGAAAAACTGCGCAAGTCCGGCATTCGCGGTTATGAAATCCTGCCCTTGTTCGCCCGCCTGTCCAACGAAGACCAACAGAAGATCTTCAAGCCATCCGGCGGACGGCGTATCGTGCTGGCCACCAATGTGGCGGAAACCTCGCTTACCGTGCCGGGCATCAAGTATGTGATCGATACCGGCCTTGCGCGCATCAACCGCTACAGCCCGCGCGCCAAAGTGGAACAGCTGCAGGTGGAGAAGATTTCCCAGGCCGCCGCGCGCCAGCGGGCAGGCCGGTGTGGCCGGGTGGAAGCCGGTATCTGCGTGCGCCTGTACAGCGAAGAGGACTTCAACGCTCGTCCGGCGTTTACCGACCCGGAAATCGTCCGCTCCAACCTGGCGGCGGTGATTCTGCGCATGGCCGCGCTGCACCTGGGCCGGGTGGATGCCTTCCCCTTTCTGGAAGCCCCCAGCAGCCGCCTGATTGCCGACGGCTACCAGGTGCTGACCGAGCTGGGCGCGGTAACCGACAGCAACGAACTGACCCCGATCGGCAAGGAGCTGGCGCGCATTCCGGTGGACCCGAAAGTGGGCCGCCTGCTGCTGGCGGGCCGCGACTTCGGCTGCATGCGCGAGGTGCTGATCATCGCTTCGGCACTATCCATCCAGGACCCGCGCGAGCGCCCTTTCGAAGCCCGCGAAGCCGCCGAGCGTGCCCAGGCCCGCTTCAATGACGAAAAGTCCGACTTCCTGTCCTATCTGCATCTGTGGGACTTCTTCAGCGAAGCCATCAAGCACAAGAAGTCCAACCGCCTGCTGGTGAACACCTGCCACGAGCACTTCCTGTCCTATCTGCGCCTGCGCGAATGGCGCGAGCTGCACAGCCAGCTGGCGGAGATTGCCAGCGAACTGGGCCTGATCAAGCGCGAAGCAGCCCATGCCGATGCCGAGCAGCCCGATGCCCAGATGTCGCAGAAAAAGCGCCAGCAACTGGACGCCGTGGCCTATGAAAACCTGCACAAGGCGCTGCTGACCGGCCTGGTGGGCAATATCGGCATGAAGAATCTGGAAGGCGACGACTACCAGGGCGCTCGCGGCGTCAGCTTCCATGTTTTCCCCGGTTCCGGCCTGAAAAAGAGCAAGCCCAAGTGGCTGGTGGCGGCAGAGCTGGTGGAAACCACCCGCCTGTACGCCCGTTGCGTGGCCAAGATCGAACCGGAATGGGTGGAAAAACTGGCTCCCCATCTGGTGAAGTACCACTACTTTGAACCGCACTGGGAAAAAAGCCGCGGCGAAGTAGTGGCCAGCGAACGCGTCACCCTGTACGGCCTGACGCTGATTCCGCGCCGGGCGGTAAGCTATGGCCGTATTGCGCCGGAAGAAGCCCGCGAGCTGTTCATCCGCGGTGCGCTGGTGAATATGGATTACGTCAGCAATGCGCCTTTCTTCCAGCGCAACCAGCAGTTGATCCGCGAAGTGGAGCAACTGGAACACAAGGCGCGTCGTCAGGACGTGCTGGTAGATGAAGAAGCGCTGTATGCCTTCTATCACGAACGCATTCCGGCCACGGTAGTGGATGCCGCCAGCTTTGAAGCCTGGCGCAAGGAAGCGGAAAAAACCGAACCCAAGCTGCTGCACCTGACCCGCGATGAGCTGATGCGCCACGCCGCCCAGCATGTGACGGAAAACCAGTTCCCGGAATGGCTGGAACTGGAAGACGGCAAGCTGCGGCTGAAATACCGCTTTGAACCCAAGCACCCGCTGGATGGCGTCACCATGGATGTGCCGCTGGCCATTCTCAACCGCCTGCAACCCGCCCCGTTTGAATGGCTGGTGCCGGGCATGATCCGCGACAAGCTGCAACAGCTGCTCAAGGGCCTGCCCAAGCAGGTGCGACGCTGTTGTGTGCCAGTGCCGGACTTTGTCACCCGCTTCCTCAGCAGCAATCCGGACCAGCAGCTGCCGATTGCGCCGCAACTGGCGCGCTTCATCCTGCGCGAAACCGGTGGCGTCAAGGTCGATATCGACGAATTCAACAAGCAGGAGTTGCCGGAACACTTGCTGTTCAACTTCCGCATCATCGACGACGGCAAGCAGGAAATCGGCCTGGGCCGCGACCTGCTGGCCCTGCAAAAACAGTTTGGCCAGGCCGCCCAGCTGACCTTCCGCGACAGCAGTGCCGATTTTGAGCGGGATGATGTCAGCAGCTGGGACTTTGGCGATCTGCCGGAAAGCATCCAGTTTGCCCGTGGCCGCCAGCAGCTTACCGGCTATCCGGCACTGACGCTGGAACAGGACAAGGTGGCCATCCGCCTGTTCGATACCCAGCCCGAAGCCGAACGCCACCACCGCGCCGGGGTGATCCGCCTGTTGCAACTGCAATTGAAGGAGCAGATGAAGCAACTGGGCAAGGGCCTGTCCGGCATGACCCAGATTGGCCTGAACCTGCGCAATGTGGCCAATGCGGATGTACTGCTGGCCGATGCCATTGCCTGCATCTGCGACCGTGCCTTTATTGGCGAAGACGCGCTGCCGCGCAGCGAAAAAGCCTTCAACGAGCAGAAAACCCGTGCCCGTACCCGACTGCCGGCGGTGATTCAGGCAGTCACGCAGTATTTGAGCCAGATCGGCAGCGAATACATGGTGCTGTATACCAAAATGCAGAAACACCGCCTGGGCAATGAGCTACAACAGCAATTGAGCCGTCTGGTTTACCCCGGTTTCCTGCAGGCCACGCCATGGGCACAACTGCCGCACCTCACCCGCTACATGCGCGCCATGAGCCTGCGCATGGACAAGCAGCCGGCCAACCCGCAGCGCGACGGCCAAAGGGCGGCAGAAATCCGCGAGCTGTGGAACAAGTGGGAAGCCCGGTTGGCAGATGAGCGCGAGCGCGGCGAACCATCCGCCGCCTTGCTGGATTTCCGCTGGCAGCTGGAGGAACTGCGCGTCAGCCTGTTTGCCCAGGAGTTGAAAACGCCTTATCCGGTTTCGGTGAAGCGCTTGCAAAAGGCATGGCAGGATTTACCCAAACAATGATGATTATCAACATTTTCACCCGATATGCATGGGTGGAAATGTTGGTATATCTATATAATTTGGCCATTCAACGCTAACGGTGTGCCATGCCAGATCGCTCCTTGTCTGACAAACTGAAGTCCAGCGCGATTTCCATCGGCAAGGAATTGCCGATGGATGTCTATGCCAAAAACGGCATTCTGCTGCTCAAGCGCGGGCATTATGTGCTGACGCCGGACATGAAGCACCGGCTGATCAAGCTGGGCTTTGCCGAACACGCCGAAGAACCCAAGCCGGCAGACAAGACCGACGCAGAAGGCTACAAGAACCAGCTGCTGTTCGAGGAAGTTGCCTTCCTGCAGCAACGCGTACGCAGCATGTTGCAACATGCGCTGGGCCGTCCCGGACTGGAAGGACGGGTGCGCAGCATCGCCCAGGCGGTGATGACACTGTGCGAACGGCATCCGGACGGGCTGATTGCCGCCATGCTGTTACTGCCCTTCCAGGATTATGCGGCGGCCCACTCGCTGCATACCACCGCGCTGCTGGCACTGATTACCCGGCAGATGAAACTGCCGGCCGATCATCGGGAAATCCTGCTGTGCGCAGCACTCACCATGAATATTGCCCAGGTGGAGCTGCAAAACGAACTGTTCCGCCACCAGGGCGCACTGGCAGCAGAACAGCATGCCGCCATTCACGAGCACCCCTTGCTCAGCTCGGCTATCCTGCGTGAGGCCGGCATCGAGAACGATTTATGGCATGCACTCATCCAGACCCACCACGAAAACTGGCATGGCAAGGGCTACCCCTTCGGGCTGGATCGCAAGCAAATCCTGCCGCCAGCCCATTTGCTGCACCTGGCCGACATCACCTGCGCCAAGCTGGCGCCGCGCAGCTACCGGCCGCCACAGCTACCGGCCACCGCGCTGGGGCAGCTGTTCCAGCGCAAGGATGTGGACTTTGACGCCGCCTTTACCACCATGCTGATCCGCGAGCTGGGCATTTATCCGCCCGGCAGCTTTGTCCGACTGGCCAACGACGAAATCGGCGTGGTGCTGGCGCGTCGGCAGAAGCCCAGCGAGCCGCAAGTGGCCGCGCTGCGCAAGGCCGATGGCCCGGCCTATGCCGAGGTATTGCTGCGCGAAACCAGCCACGCAGCCTACAAGATCATCTCGCCTTGCCCGGCGCATATGTCGGGTGTGCGCATTTCCTTTCTGGCCGGGCTGTGGAAATACTGAAACCCCTTTACCGACAAGGAAAAGGGGCAAGGTAAAAACCATGCAAGGGCAGGCGCATCGGCCTATAATCGCAGCTGGCCTTAAGTTCAGTTGCCACTTGCCAACCCAGCCGACGACACGCTCAGCATGAACACCCGTTTCAAGATCCAATTACAGGACAAGGTAGCGCCCGACCAGATTCACATGGGCAAGGAACTACCACTGGATGTCTATGCCAAGAACGGCCTGCTGCTGCTGCGCAAGGGGCATTTTGTACTGAGCGACCGCCAGCGCGAAAAGCTGCTGGAAATGGGCTATTCGGTGGACGGCAACCGTCTGGATGCCATCAACCTGCCGGAACAGCCGGACACCATGATGGTGCGCGAAAGCGTGCTGCATGAAATGGCCTTCCTGCAACAGCGTACCCGTACCCTGCTGAGCTATGCCATGCAGCTGGAGGACTTCCCGCGCAAGGTATCGCTGGTGGTGCGCGACATCGTGCGGCTGACCGAGCAACACCCGGACGGCGTGATTGCCAGCCTGCTGCTGGTGCCATTTAATGAATACGGCCCGGCGCATGCCTTGCACACCACCGCCTTGCTGGCCTTGCTCAGCCGCCGCATTCCGGATTTGTCCGCTGAGCAGCGCACCTCCATGCTGTCTGCCGCGCTCACCATGAACATGTCCATCTGCGAGCTGCAAAACGCGCTTTACCATCAACAGGAAGCGCTCAGCCCGCAGCAAGAGGACGACATCGCCAGCCACCCCTTGATGAGTTCCGCCATCCTGCGTGAAGCCGGGGTGAGCGATGAGCTATGGCACTGGCTGGTACAGACCCACCATGAATCCTGGCTGGGCAATGGCTACCCCTACGGGCTGGGGCGTGGCGAGATCGAATCGCTGGCACACATGCTGCACATGGCCGACATCACCTGCGCCAAGCTCACCCCGCGCAGCTACCGTGCCGGCATGGTGCCCGCTGCCGCCCTGGGGCATATCTTCCAGCGCAAGGACCACGAATTCGACCCGGCCTACACCACCCTGCTGATCAAGGAACTGGGCATCTACCCGCCCGGCAGCTTTGTCAAACTGGCCAATGATGAAATCGGTGTGGTGCTGGCGCGCCGTGAAAAAGCCAGCGAACCGCAGGTGGCTGCCATTCGCCGCAGTGACGGCCCGGCATATATCGACGCCCTGATCCGCGACACCAGCCAACCGGCACACAAGGTGGTGGCACCCTGCCCGGCCACGCTGGCAGGCGTGCGGCCTTCTCATCTGGCACGGTTGTGGCGTACCCAGCCCAACTGAACTTTCAGCTGCAAAATCAAAAAAGCCGGCATTTGCCGGCTTCTTGCTTGAATCAACGCGCTTAACTGGCCTCACCCACAGCCGGCCCCTGCAACACGTTTTGCGGAATGGCCAGCGCCTTCACCTCTGCCTGACGCGCAGCAAAGGCCGGACTGAGAATTGCCTGCTGCCAGCCGGTAATGTCTCCGGTCCCGGCCATGCGCTGCAAACGCTCGGCCAGACGCGGCTGGGCTGGCGGCTGCAGCCCGGCCAGCACTTCATCGGCACGTTCCGGCTGATTGCACACCAGCACCATATCGCAGCCTGCCGCCAGTGCAGCTTCGGCACGCTCGACAAAGCTGCCTGCGCCGGCGGCACCTTCCATACCCAGGTCGTCAGAGAAAATGACACCATCAAAAGCCAGCTTGCCGCGCAGGATGTCTTGCAGCCATACCGGCGAGAAGCCCGCCGGGCGGCTGTCCACTGCCGGGTACACCACATGTGCCGGCATCACCGACCCCATGCCAGCTTCTGCCAGGCGGGCAAACGGAATCAAGTCGTCTGCTTCCAGCTCGGCCAGCGTGCGGTCGTCCTGCGGCATCACGAAATGGCTGTCGCCAGCAACAAAACCATGACCAGGGAAGTGCTTTCCGCACGTGGACATACCACCTTGCCGCAGGCCACGCTGCAAGGCCAGCGCCAGTTCGCTGACAATGTGCGGGTCGCGATGGAAAGCCCGGTTGCCGATAACGGCACAGCGGCCCCAGTCCAGATCCAGCACCGGGGTGAAGGACAGGTCGATGCCGCAGGCACGCAACTCAGCCGCCAGCACCACGCCGACATTCTCGGCAGCGGCACGGGCGGCAGCTTCGTCCTGCTGCCACAGCTCGCCCAGCACATTCATGGGCGGCAGACGGGTGAAGCCATCGAGAAAACGCTGTACGCGGCCACCTTCGTGGTCCACAGCAATCAGCAGCTCCGGTGTTCGCAGTGCGCGGATTTCCGCCGTCAGCGCCTTGAGCTGGTCGATGTTCTGGAAATTGCGGCGGAACAGGATGACGCCACCCACCAGCGGGTGGGACAAGCGGGCTTTTTCCTGCTCGGTCAGGCTAAAGCCGTGTACATCCACCATGACCGGTCCACGCGGCAGATTCGCTACTTGCATGGCTGATTCTCCAAGACTGTGCGAAGGCACGCCTCCGCGATTCAATTGATGATGGCACCGGGCCGGGCCCGGCGGCGCTAGGCTTGCTCCAGCACGACGAAAGCCAGCGCGTGTTCCCGCTCGTCGGTAATGGAAACATGGCTGCGCACAATGCCGCGCTGGCTGAGAAAAGCCTGCAAGCCAGCAGAAAAGACCAGTTGCGGCTTGCCCAGTTCGTCATGGCTGACCGCAATGGCAGTCAACAGCACCGGGTCCACCACACCGGTGCCAACCGCCTTTGACAGCGCTTCTTTCACGGCAAAACGCTTGGCCAGAAAGCGCGCCTGGTCGCGGGACTGCAGAAAATCCGCCATTTCGGCCTCGGCCAGAATACGACGGCCGGCCTTGTCACCCCAGCGCTGCAGCAGACCCTGCATGCGGGCAATTTCCACCATGTCCGTGCCAATGCCGTAGATCATGCGGGCTCCTTGCACCGTTCAAATCTGACTCTCAACACCCATAACATCAGGCAAGGCAGCCAGACATACAGCAACTCGGTATAGACCACGCGCCAGCCCTTGGCAGTCAGCCACAGGCGGGGCGAGATGGGAGCACCTTCAATCGGCCGCCACGGCAGCAGATAGCGCTGCATGTCGAACGCCATGAACAAGGCCGGGCCATGTGTGGCATCGGTCAGCATATCCAGTCCGGCATGACTGGCGATGACGGCAAACAGCAGCAAGCAGGCCGAGTGCAAGGACCAACCCAGACGCTGCCACACACCGCGACTGCAAGCAGCCAGCAACAACGCTGCCAGCAGGGCCAGCAGCAAGGAATGCGACACACCGCGATGCCCCCAGGGGCTGGCATAAGGAATGCCAAGCTTGAAGGTGACCACGTCCAGGTCCGGCAGCATGGCCGCCGCAGCGCACAGTAGCAATACCTTCAGACCATCGGTGCGTGAGGCTGCCGCAGAGCCAGCACCCGCCAGACGCGATAGCGTGGCCCCGGCTAGCCCGTGGCTGATGATGGTGGGCATGCGGCTCAGCCCTGACGGGCTTCCTGCATCAGGGCTTTCATGTCGCGCACGGCGCGATCCAGGCCGACGAAAACCGCCTGACCGATGATGGCATGGCCGATGTTCAGCTCGGTGATTTGCGGGATGGCGGCAATCGGCTTGACGTTGTGATAATTCAGTCCATGACCGGCATTCACCACCATGCCCAGCTCGGCGGCAAAGGCGGCCGCACCGCGGATGCGTGCCAGTTCCGCTTCGCGTTCAGCGGCATGTACGGCGTCGGCGTAGGCACCGGTGTGCAGCTCGATCACGCGGGCGCCGGCTTCGAAAGCCTTGCTGATCTGCGCGCGATCCGGGTCGATGAAGATGGACACCCGGATACCGGCCTGTTGCAGGGTTTCGGTGTAATGACAGACATCTGCATAGTGGCCTAGTACGTCCAGACCGCCTTCGGTGGTGACTTCTTCACGCTTTTCCGGCACCAGACATACGTCTTCCGGTGCCACGTCCAGCGCATTGGCCAGCATTTCCGGTGTCATCGCCATTTCCAGGTTCATGCGGGTCTTGATGACCTGACGCATGGCCACCACGTCGGCATCCTGGATGTGACGGCGGTCTTCGCGCAGATGCAGGGTAATCAGGTCGGCACCGGCAGTTTCCGCCACCAGCGCCGCTTCGATCGGGCTGGGGTAGCGGGTACCGCGCGCCTGGCGCAGGGTGGCAACGTGGTCGATATTCACACCAAGCAAAATCATGTTCAGCTCCTGTTGGCAGGCCTCAGTCGGCAATGGCGTTGACGGCCTGCAAGAGTTCACGCGAGGCAAATGGCTCCTCGCCCAGCAAATCGGTCAATAGCAGCCGCAGCAGGCTGCGCGCTGCACGGCGGGTGCTGATGGCAGTGTAGTTGTCTGCCTCGATGGCCAGCAGTTCACTGCCTGGCAGGCGGAGAAAGGGCCCTGTCGGGTCGAATCCGGCATCGCGCTCGGGCAAGGCACCACCACGGCACAGGTAGAGGGCTGCCGCGTCGATGGCAGCGCCGTGCTGGTCGCAGGCGAAGCTGCCAGCATAGCCCAGCGCCTGCAATAGCCGCAATTCGTAACGTCGCAAGGTGGCGGACAGGGAGTCGGCCAGCGCCAGCGCCCTGACCGCCTGGTCGTAGACGGCGAAGGCGCGCGGCTCGGCATCGTCACGGGCGGTGAGCTTGAGCATCAGCTCGTTCAGGTAAAAGCCGCAGATCAGGCGCATGCCGGCCAGTTGTGGTACCCCGCCATTCCATTCAGCCGTGTGCAGAGTACGTACCTCGCCCTTGCCGAACCAGGACAGGGTAAGTGGCTGAAACGGTAGCAGGACGCCGCGCACATCGGCACGTGGCCGGCGTGCGCCGCGCGCAACCATGGTGAAGCGGCCATGCTGCGGCGTCAGCACTTCCACCAGCAGGCTGGTTTCCCGGTAGGGTTGTGCATGCAGCAAATACGCGGCCTGACGGTCCACCCTGCCTTGCTGGCTCATTTCTTCATTCCGGAACCAACATCCGCAGGCGGGCTGATGCGGTCGATCTGCAGGGCAAATTGCAGCGCGTCTTCCCGGCTTCCAACACGGGACAGCAACTGCTCGGCATGCATGCGCCAGGCGGCGATGGCATCCACATTGTCCCAATAGCAACGGGTGAAGGCCCTGCCGCTGTCATCCTGTACGGAGTCAGCACCCAGATAGCCCGCTTGCAGGCTGGCAAGGCGCAACATGCGTCCGGTCAGGTCCGCCGGGCTGGCGGGTGCAGAAAAAATCACCGCCCAACAGGGCGGCTGTGAAGAAGCGTGCAACATCAGTTCAAGCCGAATTCCCGCAGGAAGCGTACATCATCGGCCCAGCCGGACTTCACCTTCACCCACACTTGCAGGAATACCTTGCCGTCAAACAGCTTTTCCATGTCGAGACGGGCCTCGGTGGAAATCTTCTTCAGCTTCTCGCCGCCCTTGCCAATCACGATGGGCTTCTGGTTTTCCTTGTCCACCAGAACCGCAATGTGGATGCGGCGCAGCGCACCGTCCATCTCGAACATTTCCACTTCCACGTTCATTTCGTAAGGCAGTTCTTCGCCCAGATAGCGGAACAGCTTTTCGCGCACGATTTCGGCCGACAGGAAACGCTCGCTCTTGTCGGTCACCATGTCGTCCGGATACAGCGGCATGGATTCCGGCAGATGCGGACGCACCTTGTCCAAGAGTTCGCTCAGGCGCTGGCCGTGCTTGGCGCTGACCACTTCGCAATCGGTAAAGGGGAATTCCGCACGCACGCCGTCGATGAATTCCTGCAGCAACAGCTTGTCCTTGACCTTGTCCAGCTTGTTGATCACCAGGATTACCGGCGTGTGCTTTGGCAGCAGTGCCATCACTTCGCGGTCGGCCGCGCTGATGCGCATGGCTTCCAGGATGAACAGCACACAGTCCACGCTACCCAGCGAATCCTTCACGCTCTTGTTGAGCGTTTCGTTGAGCGCGCCCTTGTGGAAGGTCTGAAAACCCGGCGTATCAACAAAAATGAACTGGGCATTGTCTTCGGTATGAATGCCATTGACCCGGTGACGCGTGGTTTGCGCCTTTTTCGAGGTGATGCTGACTTTCTGGCCGATGAGGTGATTCATCAGCGTGGACTTGCCCACATTCGGGCGGCCCACGATGGCTACAAAGCCACAGTGATATGCGTGTTCTGTCATGCGTGTTTCTTGCCTGTGGCCAGTTTTTGTTCAAGGAGCAGCAAGGCGGCTTCCGCTGCCTGCTGTTCTGCGGCGCGGCGGCTGCCGCCTTCGCCCTGCGATTCGATCATCAGTTCGCCCAGATCGCACAGCACCTTGAACCATTGTTCGTGGGCTTCGCCGGTCTGGCCAAGAATGCGGTATTTGGGCAAGGGCCATTTGCGCGCCTGCAAGGCTTCCTGCAGGCGGGTCTTGGCGTCCTTGGCATGCTTGGTGGGGTCGATGGCGGCCACGCGGCTGCCATACAGCCGACGTACCACCTGTTCGGCATGCTGGAAGTCGGCATCAAAGCTGACCGCCGCAAACGTGGCCTCCAGCGCATCCGCCAGTATGGACGGACGGTTGAAGCCGCCGCTTTTGAGTTCGCCTTCGCCCAGATACAGGTAGTCACCCAGCTTCAGTTCGTGGGCGATTTCCGCCAGCGTGTTCTGGTTGACCAGATTGGCCCGCAGTCGCGACAGTTCGCCCTCGCTGAGGCGGGGGAACTGGTCGAACAACATGCGCGCCACGGTGTAATTGAGAATGCTGTCGCCAATGAACTCGAAACGCTCATTGTTGGACGCGGCAAAGCTGCGGTGCGTCAGCGCCTGACGCAGCAGATCGGGCTTCTGGAATGAATAATCCAGCGCCTCGGACAGGCGCCGGAATCGGGTATCAACATGGTTCACGGTAGTTACTGAGGTGTCTGTCCAGCCTGGGTATCAAAATCGAAGGCCAGGCTGACATTGGCAAACAGCGGTACTTCGCGCCGGTAGGCGGCACGAATGAACACACTGTTGCTGGTGGTAATGATGGTGAGGTTTTCCGGCTTGATCGAGGAAATGTCGCCCACCATGGCATGGTTCATGAACTCACGACGCAAATCGTACTCGCTCTTGCCGGTTTGCCCGGCCATGGCCGTCACTGCCTTGCGCACTTCGGCATACTCTTTGTATACCGGCAGCACCTTGCCTGCCAGCAGGAAACCTGCGCCGACAAACAACATGATGACCAGAACAGAAATGACTGACAAACCGTGCTGACGCTGCATGTGAGTCCCCATGACTTGGTATTAGTGGATGCTGGTGCCGATGCGTGACAGGGCGCCGAAGTTCATCCAGATCAGGAAAGCCTTGCCCACCATCAGCTTGTCGTCAACAAAGCCCCAGTAGCGGCCATCCAGGCTGTTGTCCCGGTTATCGCCCAGCATGAAGTAATGACCGGCCGGCACTTTGCAGACAAAGCCGTTGTCATCATACTGGCATTGGTCGCGGTAAGGGAATTCTGCCACCTGCCCCAGTGCCACTACCGGTGCATCCGGAATGTTCAGGACCTTGTACGCCTTGCCATCCATCACTTCCTTGAACTGGTCGTTGTGAATGGTACCCAGGCTTTGTTCAAGATAGTCATAAGTACCGTCTTTTTCATCCGGCACTGCCTTACCATTGATGGTGAGACGCTTGTTGCGGTATTCCACCACGTCACCGGCCACACCAATCACACGCTTGATGTAGTTGACCTTGGGGTTGGGCGGATAGTTGAACACCACCACGTCCCCACGGCTGACCTTGCCCACCGGCACGATCACGTTGTTGAGCACCGGCACACGGATGCCGTAGGCAAACTTGTTGACCAGGATGAAGTCACCCACCACCAGCCCCGGACGCATGGAGCTGCTGGGAATCTGGAAGGGTTCCACCAGGAAGGAACGCAACAGGAACACCACCAGGATGACCGGAAAAAACCCGCGCGAGTATTCAACGAAATGCCCTGCTTCACCGGCACGTTTCTTTGCCAGCACAAACTTGTCCAGCGCCCAGACCACACCGGTCACCAGCACGAACACCAGCATCACCGCGGTGAAGCTCATGTAGTTGGACAACAGGCCAAAGCCACCGATGACCAGGGCCAGATAGCCCCACTGCACCGATACCGGCCAGTCTTTCTGGCCGACTTCACGCTGGCCGCCAAAAGCAATCAGCATGCCGCCGACAATCACGGCAACGATAAATACCCAGAACAGGTTTTCGCCCACTTATTTGTCCCCTACTTGAAGAATGGCCAGGAATGCCTCTTGCGGAATTTCCACATTACCCACCTGTTTCATCCGCTTCTTGCCTGCCTTTTGTTTTTCCAGCAGCTTTTTCTTACGGGTGATGTCACCGCCGTAGCACTTGGCCAGCACGTTCTTGCGCAGCGCCTTGACGGTTTCACGCGCAATGATATGCCCGCCGATAGCCGCCTGCACAGCAATGTCGAACATCTGGCGCGGAATCAGTTCGCGCATCTTGGACACCAGCTCGCGACCACGGTAAATACTGGAGGCACGGTGCACGATCAGGCTGAGCGCATCCACTTTCTCGCTGTTTACCAGCACATCCAGCTTGACCAGATCAGAGCACTGGAATTCCTTGAACTCGTAATCCAGCGAGGCATAACCACGGCTGGTGGACTTGAGCTTGTCAAAGAAGTCCATCACCACTTCGTTCATCGGCATGTCGTAGGTCAGCATCACCTGACGGCCCAGGTACTGCAAATTGCGCTGTACGCCGCGCTTCTGGGTACACAGTGTGATCACCGCGCCCACATAATCCTGCGGCACCAGGATGTGCGCCGTGATGATGGGTTCGCGGATTTCCTCGATCTTGCCCGGATCCGGCAGGCGCGACGGGTTTTCCACCTGGATGATGCTGCCATCCTTGAGCACCAGCTCGTACACCACGGTGGGTGCCGTGGTGATCAGGTCCATGTCGAACTCGCGTTCCAGACGTTCCTGCACGATTTCCAGATGCAACAGGCCAAGGAAGCCGCAACGGAAACCAAAGCCCAGCGCCTGCGACACTTCCGGCTCGAACTTGAGCGAGGCGTCGTTCAGTTGCAGTTTTTCCAGCGCATCACGCAGCGCTTCGTAATCGTGGCTTTCCACCGGGTACAGGCCGGCAAATACCTGGGACTGCACTTCCTTGAAGCCCGGCAGCGGCTCGGTGGCCGGCGTTTTCATCAGCGTGATGGTATCGCCCACCTTGGCCGATTTCAGCTCCTTGATACCGGCGATGATGAAGCCCACTTCACCGGCGTTCAGCACTTCGCGCTGCACCGACTTGGGCGAGAACACGCCCACCTGCTCCACCAGATGCTCGGCACCGGTGGCCATGAACTTGATCTTGTCCTTGGGACGTACCTGACCGTCCTTGACGCGCACCAGCATCACCACGCCGACATAGTTGTCGAACCAGGAGTCGATGATCAGCGCCTTGAGCGGGCCATCCGGGTTGCCTTCCGGCGGCGGAATCTTGCTGACCACGGTTTCCAGGATGTCTTCAATGCCGATGCCGGACTTGGCCGAGGCACGCACGGCATCAATGGCTTCAATGCCGATGATGTCCTCGATTTCCTGCGAGACACGCTCGGGTTCGGCCGCGGGCAGGTCGATCTTGTTCAGCACCGGCACCACTTCCACGCCCAGGTCGATGGCGGTGTAGCAGTTGGCCACGGTCTGCGCTTCCACGCCTTGCGAGGCATCCACCACCAGCAGTGCGCCTTCGCAGGCGGACAGCGAGCGGGAAACCTCATAGGAGAAGTCCACATGCCCCGGGGTGTCGATCAGGTTCAGGTTGTATACCTGACCGTCGCGCGCCTTGTAATGCAAGGCTGCCGTCTGGGCCTTGATGGTAATGCCGCGCTCTTTCTCGATATCCATCGAGTCGAGTACCTGGGCACTCATTTCACGCAGTTCGAGGCCACCGCAAAACTGGATGAAGCGGTCGGCCAGGGTCGATTTGCCATGGTCGATATGGGCAATGATCGAGAAGTTTCTGATATGTTTCATCGGTATCCAGCAAAAAGATAAGGGCACGCTGGCGTGCCCTCGAACAACTCACACTGGCGCGGATTTTAGCCGATTTCGCCCAAATGTGCAGCCAAAGCAGGAATATCCAGATGCCAGTGACAAATCTCCTGTTCACCATCCATCAAAACCGGCACCAGTTCGTTGAATCTGGCCTCCAGTTCGGGGTCCGCATCCACATCCACCACATCCAGCGCAAAGCCGTGCCGGTCTTGCCACGGCTTGAGTTCCGCCAGCATCTGATGGCACAAACTGCAGTACTCCCGGAAATACAAAGTCAGCTTCATTCTTCTCCACCAATGCTCAAGGGCACAAACAGGGTGATGCCCTGACGCCAGAGCTGCAAGGCCAGGGTACTTCCCTTGGGCGCAGCAGTGACCGCCGCCTTGAACTGGGCAAAACTGCCCAGCGCCTCGCCACCCAGACCAACAATCACGTCACCCGGCTGAATGCCGGCACGGGCCGCAGCACCACCCACCCGCTTCACCTGCAAACCGTACTTGACCCCTACCTTGGCCAACTGGGCAGGCGTCAGCTCCTGCAAGGCAAGGCCCAGCTGCTTCATGTTCTGCGCATCCGGCACCGCTTGCGGCGAACGGTACTCGCGCTGGGCGGTACGGGCGTCTTCGGTTTTCAGCTCTTCCGGCACCACGGTCAGCTTCTGCATGGCACGATTACGCCACACTTCCAGCACCACCGGCTTGCCCGGACGAATGGCACCAATCAGGCGCGGCAAGTCTGACGAAGAGTCCACGGCCTGTCCGGCAACGGAGAGGATGATATCACCGGTTCGCAGCCCTGCCTTCTCGGCCGGACTTTTTTTCTCCACATCATTCACCAGCGCACCAGCCGGCTTGGCCAGACCAAAGGAAGCGGCCAGATCCTTGTTCAGCTCCTGGATTGCCACGCCAATACGACCGCGGCTGACCTTGCCGGTGGCCTTGAGCTGATCGGCCACATTCATGGCCACATCAATCGGGATGGAGAAGGAAATACCCATGAAGCCACCGGAACGGCTGTAGATCTGGGAATTGATACCGATCACTTCACCCTTGAGATTGAACAACGGGCCACCGGAATTCCCCGGATTCACTGCGGCATCGGTTTGCAGGAAGGGGACAAAATTCTCATCCGGCAGCAGGCGATTCTTGGCCGAGACAATGCCGGAAGTCACCGTGTTTTCAAAGCCGAAGGGCGAGCCGATGGCCAGCACCCATTCGCCAACCTTCACGTCCGCCATGCTTCCCAGCCGCACCACCGGCAGGTTCTTGGCATCAATCTTGAGCAAGGCCACATCGGTTCGCGCATCGGAACCAATCACCTTGGCCTTGAATTCACGCTTGTCGGTCAGGGTGACGGTAATCTCGTCCGCCCGCGCCACCACGTGGGCATTGGTCAGCAGATAGCCATCCGGCGAAATGATGAAGCCGGAGCCGAGCGAACGCTCCTGTCGCTCTTGCTGCTGTTGCGGGGCAAAACGGCGGAAGAATTCGAAGAATGGATCGCCCTCCATGCCTTCGGGCATGGCACTGACATTCTGCTTGATGGTGGATGTGGTACTGACGTTGACGACAGCACGCCCTTCCGTTTCAACAATACGGGTGAAGTCAGGCAAATCAGCCGCCAGGGCAGCCGCAGGTTGGACAGTAAATGCAGAAGCCGCCAGCATGGCAGCAACGATCAGCTTTTTGATCGACATGGTCGCTCCATCTTGATGTGGTTTGCACAGAAAACAGCGGAGAAGCTTCAAGTGGCCGACCTCCCCGCCCAGGGCGGGAAGGTCGGCCAGCACCATCATGGCTTGAGAGTGATCTTGAGGTTCCTGATCATCGCCAGCATGGTTGGTTCGGGCAGATCGCCCACCAGGGTGACCAGATAATCCCCCTGGGGTGCCGTGGCCATATTGACCGCGCCATGCAGATTAACCGCTCGTTCGACACGGCTGTCGCCCTGCGGCTCGATGAACAGCGACAACATTACCAAACCGTCGCTATACACCATGTGCCGCACCGTACGCTCCGCCTGACCAGGCAGGCTGCGCTGCACCGCACGCAACAGCTTGAAGCCGCCCGGCATGCCGGTAACTTCAGACGGCGCGTCGGCATCCAGCGTCATCTGCGGCGCACTGGCGCTGCGCAATACATAGCTCAGCTTGTATTGCGGCTTGAAGGCTGCACGGTCTTTCGGGCCTTGCAATTCGACTTCGGTAAAAGTGAACTGCTCCATCGGCTCTCCGGCGGCATTTTGCGTGATGACCTTCAGCGGAAGATTGCTGACCGGATCGACGCACATGCGCAAGGCGTAGCGCTTGCTGTCCTTGGGCTTGAGGTCCAGCCAGCTGCAATCACGCTGCGCCACCCGGTCCTTGCCACCATGCTTCAGCGTGTAGGACTGGGCGATATTGCTGATGTCGTCGGGCAAAATGGCCGGAAACAGGCGCATGGCGCTAACCTTGGCCGCTCCCAGCGACTTGGCATCCGGCGCGTAGCAGACCAACTCGAAACCCTTGCGGATGATTTCGCGCGACGGGCCATCCAGCGAGGTGCGTTTTTCCTGGATGTTGTCACCCGAACCGGCACGCACAATACGGTAGGTTTCCAGAGAGGCATTCATCTGATGCAGGTAGGTGCCGCTCAGTGGCAATTGCCTTGCCGCTGCCGCGGCTTTTTTTACCACCAGCCAATCATCGTCCGCGTGAGCCAGTACGGCCACCCCCATCAGACAAACCCCGGAGAGCTGTGTCAGACGCATCAGTGGCGGACTCCATTCCCGTAAGCAACCTTGACTACGCTCTGGTCAGCAGTCATTTCCTGATGGGCCGCCAGATACAGGTCGTCATGCTCCTGGGCCGACTGTACCGACGCTACCGGCACACCCCGGTCCGCCACGGCGGAATCGGCATTGCCATGCGACAGCTGCTGCCAGCCGACCACAGCGGCAAAGCTGACGCTGGCGGCCAGCGCCACGGCACCCGCCCGGCGCGACCGGATGGGCGCAAACCAGCGACGCGGTGCCAGTACCGTGGGCTCAGCAGCCAGGCGCGTGGCAACACGCTGACGCACATTGACGCTCACATGGGAATTGTCACGCATGGCATCCCCGATCAGGTGGTAGGCATCCCACACCTGCTTGAGCTCCTCTTCTTCCGTGATGGCTTTGATTGTTCTGTCTGCGAGCTGCCCGTCCAGCTCGCCATCCATCAGTGCAGATAATTTTTCTTTCATACCTACCACCTTTTGTTTTTTGCCGTATCCAGCAATGGCCTCAACTCGGCAGCAATAGCCTCCCGCGCACGGAAAATACGCGAGCGGACGGTGCCGATGGGACAATTCATTACCTGTGCAATCTCTTCGTAGGACAGTCCGTCCATCTCCCTGAGGGTGATGGCGGTTCTGAGCTCCTCCGGCAAAGCCTGCACGGCACTGTTCACTGTCGTCACGATTTCCTTGTTCATCAGCTCGGTTTCGGGCGTATTCATGTCGGGAACTTGCGACGCCAGGTCGAAGCTCTCGCCATCTTCGTCTTCAAACTCGCTGTTCACCACCGGACGACGCCCGGCTGAACTGAGGAAATTCTTGGCAGTATTGATGCCGATTCGGTACAGCCATGTGTAAAACGCGCTCTCGCCACGGAAAGATGGCAAGGCGCGATACGCTTTGACGAATGCTTCTTGCGTCACATCTTCGATGTCGGCGCCGTCGCGAATGAAACGTGACAAAAGTCTGGCCAGACGACGCTGATATTTTCCAACAAGCAGGTCGAATGCTCTTTTTTCACCTCGCTGGGCACGCTCCACCAACTGTTGATCGATCTCACGATCACTCATGTCGTTGTAATGCTCCCTGAATTGTCCACTGGTTTAGTTGTGTGTACTGCTGTGTGAACACAACGCTAGACAGTGGCTCGTGCAATGAGTTCCCCCGTGCTTTGCTGCCCGGAAACATAGCAGACCTTGCGCAAAAGCTGAAACTTTCCTCCGTACAGAATGAGGTCATAGAGCATTTGCACTCCAACCAAGCACTTGCTAGAATGACCCCAACATCACCCGGATCAACACAAGGACCCAGCCATGAGCACACCCGGTCAACGCTTCCGTCTCGCCGTAGAACAAGAAAAGCCGCTGCAGGTTGTTGGTGCAGTCAACGCCTATGCAGCACGTTTGGCCGAACACTCTGGCTTCAAGTCCCTGTATCTGTCCGGCGGCGGCGTGGCTGCCTGCTCCTGCGGCATTCCGGACCTGGGCATCACCACCCTGGAAGACGTGCTGATTGATGTGCGTCGCATTACCGACGTGACCGAACTGCCGCTGCTGGTGGATATCGATACCGGCTGGGGCGGCGCTTTCAATATTGCCCGCGCCATCCGCAGCCTGGAAAAAGCCGGTGCTGCTGCCGTGCATATTGAAGACCAGGTACAGCAAAAGCGCTGTGGCCATCGCCCGAACAAGGCGATTGTCAGCCAGGAAGAAATGGTAGACCGCATCAAGGCCGCCACCGATGCGCGCAAGGATGACAGCTTCGTCATCATGGCCCGCACCGACGCACTGGCCGTGGAAGGACTGGATTCCGCCATCGAACGCGCCGTGGCCTGCGTGGAAGCCGGTGCCGACATGATTTTCCCGGAAGCCATGACCGATCTGGCCATGTACAAGCAGTTTGCCGAAGCCGTGGGTGTACCTGTGCTGGCCAACATCACCGAGTTTGGCTCCACCCCGCTCTACACCACCCAGGAACTGGGCGAAAACGGGGTGTCGCTGGTGCTGTACCCGCTGTCCGCCTTCCGCGCCATGAGCCAGGCCGCGCTGAATGTGTACGGCGCGCTGCGTCGCGACGGCACCCAGAAAAATGTGCTGGACCTGATGCAGACCCGCATGGATCTGTACGAACACCTGGGCTACCACAGCTACGAGCAAAAGCTGGATGGGCTGTTTGCCGAAGGCAAAAACAAGTAACGGTCCGCCGAAGGCAAAACAAATAAGTATCTGCCGAAGGCAAAAACAAGTAACAGCCTGCCACCAGCAAGACTGGCAGCAAAACCAATCAGTCAGGCAGCCCCGCGCAGCCTGACCATGCGCACAACAGTAACAGCAGAGAAATTGTCCAAGGAGAAATGGCATGACTGAAGTGGTTCTGACTGGCAAGCCGAAGAAATCGGTCGCCCTGTCCGGCGTTGCCGCCGGCAATACCGCCCTGTGCACGGTTGGCCGTACCGGCAACGACCTGAGCTATCGCGGCTATGACATTCTGGATATCGCCGATCAGTGCGAATTTGAAGAAGTCGCCTACCTGCTGGTGCACGGCAAGCTGCCGAACAAGGCCGAGCTGGCAGGCTACAAGCAAAAGCTGAAAGCCCTGCGCGGCCTGCCGCAAGTGGTGAAGAGCGTGCTGGAAGCCCTGCCCGCCTCCGCCCACCCGATGGATGTGATGCGCAGCGGCGTGTCCGCCCTGGGTTGCACCCTGCCGGAAAAAGACGACCACAATATCGCCGGTGCGCGTGACATCGCCGACCGCCTGATGGCTTCCTTCGGCTCCATGCTGCTGTACTGGTACCACTTCAGCCACAACGGCAAGCGCATTGACGTGGAAACCGACGACGACTCCATCGGCGGTCATTTCCTGCACCTGCTGCACGGTGAAAAACCGTCCGAGCTGTGGGTGAAGGCGATGCACACCTCGCTGATCCTGTACGCCGAGCACGAATTCAACGCCTCCACCTTTACCAGCCGCGTGATTGCCGGTACCGGTTCGGACATGTACTCCAGCATTACCGGTGCCATTGGCGCGCTGCGCGGCCCCAAGCACGGCGGTGCCAATGAAGTGGCGTTTGAAATCCAGAAGCGTTACGACAATCCGGATGAAGCCGAGGCAGACATCAAGGCCCGCGTGGAACGCAAGGAAGTGGTGATCGGTTTTGGCCACCCGGTTTACACCATCTCCGACCCGCGCAACAAGGTGATCAAGGAAGTGGCGCGCAACCTGTCCGCCGCCGCTGGTGACAGCAAGATGTTCGACATTGCCGAGCGCCTGGAAAGCGTGATGTGGGACATCAAGAAGATGTTCCCCAACCTGGACTGGTTCTCCGCCGTGTCCTACCACATGATGGGCGTACCGACTGCCATGTTCACCCCGCTGTTCGTGATTGCCCGTACCAGCGGCTGGAGCGCTCACGTGATCGAGCAACGCATTGACGGCAAGATCATCCGCCCGTCGGCCAACTACACCGGCCCGGACGATCAGGCTTTCGTGCCGCTGGCACAACGCTGATGGTCAGGGGAGCTAAGCCGCAAGGATAGCTCCCCGCTTTGCTTCCACCCTGAGAGTTTTAGCGACGCCATGAACAAAAACTACCGCACCCGATTGCCCGGCAGCCAGCTGGACTACTACGACACCCGCGCCGCCGTTGACGCCATTGCGCCCGGCGCCTATGCCACCCTGCCCTATACCTCGCGCGTACTGGCCGAGCAACTGGTGCGCCGCTGCGAACCGGAACTGCTGACCGACGCGCTCAAGCAACTGATCGAACGCAAGCGCGACCTGGATTTCCCCTGGTATCCGGCGCGCGTGGTGTGCCACGACATTCTGGGTCAGACCGCACTGGTCGACCTGGCCGGTCTGCGTGACGCCATTGCCGACAAGGGTGGCGACCCCTCGCTGGTCAACCCTGTTGTACCGACGCAGCTGATTGTCGACCACTCGCTGGCCGTGGAATGTGGTGGTTTCGACCCGCAGGCTTTTGAAAAAAACCGTGCCATTGAAGACCGTCGCAATGAAGACCGCTTCCACTTCATCGAGTGGACCAAGACTGCCTTCAAGAATGTGGATGTGATTCCGGCCGGCAACGGCATCATGCACCAGATCAATCTGGAAAAAATGTCGCCGGTGATCCAGGTGCGCGACGGCGTGGCCTTCCCTGACACCTGTGTCGGCACCGACAGCCACACCCCGCACGTGGATGCACTGGGCGTGATTGCCATCGGCGTGGGCGGCCTGGAAGCGGAAACCGTGATGCTGGGCCACCCGTCCATGATGCGTCTGCCGGACATCGTCGGCGTCAAGCTCACCGGCCAGCGCCAGCCCGGCATTACCGCCACTGACATCGTGCTGGCGCTCACCGAGTTCCTGCGCAAGGAACGTGTGGTGGGCGCTTATGTCGAGTTCTTTGGTGATGGTGCTGCCAGCCTGTCCATCGGCGACCGTGCCACCATTTCCAATATGTGCCCGGAGTATGGTGCCACCGCTGCCATGTTCTATATCGACCAGCAAACCATCGACTACCTCAAGCTGACCGGCCGCGAAGCCGAGCAAGTGGCACTGGTGGAAAACTACGCCAAGGTCAGCGGCCTGTGGGCCGACAGCCTGGAAAGCGCGCAATACGAACGCGTGCTGGAGTTCGACCTCTCCAGCGTGGTGCGCAATATGGCTGGCCCGTCCAACCCGCACAAACGTCTGCCCACCTCGGCACTGGCCGAGCGCGGCATTGCGGTTGACCTGGACAAGGCCCGTGCCGAAGAAGCCGAAGGCCTGCTGCCGGATGGCGCGGTCATCATTGCCGCCATCACCAGCTGCACCAACACCAGCAACCCGCGCAATGTGGTGGCCGCCGGCCTGCTGGCCAAGAAAGCCAATGAGCTGGGCCTGCTGCGCAAGCCGTGGGTGAAGTCCTCGTTTGCTCCGGGCTCCAAGGTGGCCAGGCTGTATCTGGAAGAAGCCGGACTGCTGCCGGAACTGGAAAAGCTGGGCTTTGGCATCGTCGCCTATGCCTGCACCACCTGTAACGGCATGTCCGGCGCACTGGACCCGAAAATCCAGCAGGAAATCATAGACCGCGACCTGTACACCGCCGCCGTACTGTCCGGCAACCGCAACTTCGATGGCCGTATCCACCCGTATGCCAAGCAGGCCTTCCTCGCCTCGCCACCGCTGGTGGTGGCTTACGCCATTGCAGGTACCGTGCGCTTTGATATCGAAAAAGACGTGCTGGGCGTGGTGGATGGCAAGGAAATCCGCCTGCAGGACCTGTGGCCGTCCGATGATGAAATCGACGCCATCGTGGCGCGTTGCGTGAAGCCGGAGCAGTTCAAGCAGGTATACATCCCGATGTTCGACCTGGGTCAGGTGGAAGAAGCCAAGAGCCCGCTGTACGACTGGCGTCCGAAGTCCACCTACATCCGTCGTCCGCCCTACTGGGAAGGCGCACTGGCCGGCGAGCGCACGCTAAAGGGCATGCTGCCGCTGGCGGTGCTGCCGGACAACATCACCACCGACCACCTGTCGCCGTCCAACGCCATCCTGCCCAGCTCGGCTGCCGGTGAATACCTGGCCAAGATGGGCTTGCCGGAAGAGGACTTCAACTCCTACGCCACCCACCGTGGCGACCACCTGACCGCCCAGCGCGCCACCTTTGCCAACCCGCAACTGGTGAACGAAATGGCGGTAGTGGATGGCGCGGTGAAGAAGGGTTCGCTGGCGCGTATCGAGCCGGAAGGCAAGGTCACCCGCATGTGGGAGGCCATCGAAACCTATATGGCCCGCAAACAGCCGCTGATCATCATTGCCGGTGCCGACTACGGCCAGGGCAGCTCGCGTGACTGGGCAGCCAAGGGCGTGCGGCTGGCCGGGGTCGAAGCCATCGTGGCCGAAGGCTTCGAGCGCATCCACCGCACCAACCTGGTGGGCATGGGCGTATTGCCGCTGGAATTCAAGGCCGGCACCAACCGCAAGACCCTGGCCATTGACGGCACCGAAAGCTACGACGTGAAGGGCGACATCTCGCCGCGCTGCACGCTGACGCTGGTGATTCACCGTCGCAATGGCGAGACGCTGGAAGTGCCGGTCACCTGCCGTCTGGATACCGCCGCCGAAGTGCGGGTGTATCAGGCTGGCGGCGTGCTGCAGCGCTTCGCCCAGGACTTCCTGGAGTCCACCACCGCTTGAGTTTTGCTGCTCCCGGCCTGCGGGCATGTCCCTGCCGGCAGGCCGGACCCAGAGCAGCCCCCAACCGCAGGGCGGCGCGAAAGTAAGTTTCGCAGCCGCCCTGCTGCTTGCCACCCTATTCCGGCAATGCCTGTTGACGGCCTTGCCCACAGCATGACAGGAGAGACTGCATGGCCCATGCTCCACAAATCCGCATTCCTGCCACCTATATCCGTGGCGGCACCAGCAAGGGGGTGTTTTTCCGCCTGCAAGACCTGCCTGCCGCGGCGCAGCAGCCCGGCCCGGTGCGTGACGCCATCCTGATGCGGGTGATCGGCAGCCCCGATCCCTACGGCAAGCAGATCGATGGCATGGGCGGTGCCACCTCCAGCACCAGCAAGACGGTGATCCTGGCCAAGAGCAGCCGGCCCGATCACGATGTGGACTACCTGTTTGGCCAGGTGGCCATCGACAAGGCCTTTGTCGACTGGAGCGGCAACTGCGGCAACCTGTCCGCCGCCGTCGGCTCCTTTGCCATCATGAGCGGACTGGTGGATGCCAGCCGCATTCCGGCCAATGGCGTGGCCACGGTGCGCATCTGGCAGGCCAATATCAGCAAGACCATTATCGCCCATGTGCCCATCACCAACGGTGAAGTACAGGAGACCGGCGATTTCGAGCTGGACGGCGTCACCTTCCCGGCCGCCGAAGTACAGCTGGAATTCCTCGACCCGGCCGACGAGGGCGAAGGCGATGGCGGCGGTGCAATGTTCCCCACCGGCAATGTGGTGGACACGCTGGATGTTCCGGGCGTGGGCAGTTTCCAGGCCACCATGATCAATGCCGGCATCCCCACCATCTTCCTTAACGCAGCAGAACTGGGTTACAGCGGTAGCGAACTGCAGGAGGCCATCAATGGCGATGCCGCCGCACTGGCCCGCTTTGAAACCATCCGCGCCCATGGTGCAGTCCGCATGGGGCTGATCAAGGACATTGCCGAAGCGGCCACCCGCCAGCACACCCCCAAGATTGCCTTTGTCGCTCCGCCTGCGGCCTACACCGCATCCAGTGGCAAGCAGATTGACGCCAGCGACATCGACCTGCGCGTGCGCGCCATGTCCATGGGCAAACTGCACCACGCCATGATGGGCACCGCTGCGGTGGCCATCGGCACGGCTGCCGCCATTCCAGGCACGCTGGTGAACCTGGCCGCCGGTGGTGGCGAACGTCAATCGGTGCGCTTTGGCCACCCCTCCGGCACCCTGCGCGTAGGTGCGGAAGCGAAGTTGGTGGACGGCCAGTGGCAGGTCAGCAAGGCCATCATGAGCCGCAGCGCCCGCGTGCTGATGGAAGGCTGGGTGCGTATTCCCGGCGACAGTTTCTGAGCATTGAAGTCAGCAAATCAGCCAACAAAAATGGCCACCCCCGGGTGGCCATTTTTCATTGGGTAATGGCCAGCATCAGCCTGCCACCACCACCCGGTTACGCCCGGCACGTTTGGCCTGATACAGCGCCATGTCAGCCTGCTTCACCCAGGCGGCCTTGTCGGCCATCAACAGCGAGGCGCTTGCCACCCCCAGGCTCAGCGTTACCGTGATATCGGCCTGACTGGCATGCACCGTGCGTGCCGCCATTTGCTGACGCAGGGTTTCGGCCAGCAGCGCGGCATGTTCCAGTGTGGAATCCGGCAGCACCAGCAGGAACTCCTCGCCACCGTAACGAATGGCGGTGTCGTGCAGGCGCATATGTTCCTGCAACAACATGGCCACCTGTGCAATCACCAGATCGCCCACATCGTGGCCGAACTCATCATTCACCTGCTTGAAATGGTCGATATCCAGCATGATCAGCACCGCTTGCTGGCCTGAATGCTGACAGCGCAACCACTCCTGCTGCAATACCTCGTCACCAGACCGACGATTGAGCAGACCGGTCAGCCCGTCCAGCCGCACCAGTTGTGCCAGATAGGTATTGCTCTGCTTCAGCGCATCCAGCAGTTGCTGGTTGCGCCCTTGCCAGTGCAGGAACAGGCGGTAGGCAAAAAAAGCATTGAACAGCACGATCAGGGCAAATACCCAGAAGAACACCCAGCCGGTCTGGGTCATTACCAGCGCCGCCTGATGCACCTCCGGAGCCAGACCGCGCTGCAACTGCCCCAGCAACAGGCTGCTGCCAAGACTCAGCGACAAATAGCCAAACACCAGCACGCCGACACTGACCAATAACAGCAGCAGCACCACCAGATGGCGCGATTCGCCATCACTGCCCTGCACCTGCGGCAAGCGCGCATACAGCCAGCGCTCGGTCCGCAGCCAGGACCACGCCAGGATAGGCCCCACCAGCAACAGGTTCTGCAGGAAAAAGCCCAGCCACCAGCCTTGCCAGATTGGCAGCAATTCCGACAAAGGCTGATGATTGCTGTAGGTCCAGATCAGCGCGCCGCTGGAGCTGAAAATGCTGCCGGCAAAGGAGAGCTGGACAAAATGCAGCAGCGACTCCAGGCTGCGCAGTCCGCGCATCATGGGCAGGGCCCGAAACCCCAGGGCAATCACAGCCACGCCCAACGGGTCGGCAAAGGCAAACAGTACCGCCCACTGCCAGGCCATGCCGGCATACAAGGCCAGCGACAAGGTGGTGAGATAGGCCGGAATCGCCCCCCACCACCAGCCAATGCACAAACTCCACCACAGGCTGATCAGCAAGGCCGGGTAGACGGTGATATACACCGTCACCCCGCCAAATTGCAGTGGCATGCCAGACCAGTTATCCACCACCGACAGCACACCCAGCCCCAGCGAAACCAGCAGACTGCCCAGCCACGCGCCAAACAACAGCCAGCGCTCACGTACCGACAGCTGTTGCCACAAACGCCAGGGGCTGGCAAAGGACGCGCGTGCACTGGCAAAAGCCGCAGGAACGGACAGCACGGAAGATGAGGAGCCGGCAGCGTCGGTATTCATGGTGAATCAAGGCTCACAACGGGATTGAGAAATCATTCTGCCTTGCCACCAACACTGGGCTGGGCGGCGGAACAAACCGGGAACACAGGCAAGGCGCGGCAGTGACATTAGCATAATTCACCCTTGCTCAGCAGGGATATTGCACCCGACTGCGGCATTACCCCTGCCCAGCCGGGACAGAAGCATGAAATTGCATGGATAGCTGTTGCATATTGACTGCACACCCGGCCTCATACCAGTCCGGATACGAAAAAACCCGGCCAAACCGGGTTCATGCACGCCATGTCCATACCGGATGGCATTCAGACCGTGTCCGCCATGCTCTCGCCCAGACGCACCGGACGGGCCGGCTGCCAGTCCTGCTCAAAATGCAGGCCAGCCGTGGCCGGGAACAGCAATACCACCGTAGAACCCAGCTGGAAACGGCCCATCTCCTCGCCCTTGCGCAGGATGATTTGCTGGTCCTGATAATCCCAATGCTGAATGCGGCCCGGACGCGGCGGATTGACAATGCCGTGCCAGACCGTACCCATGCTGCCAACGATGGTGGCACCCACCAAGGTCAGCACAAAGCGGCCATGCGGGCCTTCAAACTCGCATACCACCCGTTCATTACGGGCAAACAGGCCGGGCACACCACGTGCCGTGGCCGGATTCACCGAAAACAGCGCACCGGGCACATAAGTCATGCTGAGCAGACGCCCGTCGCAAGGCATGTGAATGCGGTGGTAATCACGCGGGCTCAGATAAATGGTGGCGAACTGGCCGTCCTGATAGCGTGCCGCCATCTCGGCATCACCACCCACCAGCGCGGTGGTGGAATACGCATGGCCCTTGGCCTGGAAGATCTGATCGGCGTGAATGGCACCAAACTGGCTGATGGCACCATCTACCGGGCAGATCAGTGCGGTATCCGCCAATGGTCGCGCACCGGCACGCAGCGGGCGGGTAAAAAACTGGTTGAAGCTGGGATAGCTGCTGATATCCGGATTGGCCGCTTCGGCCATGTTCACCTGATAGCGTCCGACAAACCAGCGGATGACCGCCGTGGTCAGGCTGCCGGCTTCGGCACTTGCCAGCTTGCCGGCCAGAATGGTTAAAGCCTGCTTGGGCAGAAGATATTGCAGCCATACGGCAAAGCGTTCGGACACGATGTAAAACCTTGAATGCGGACAGCCGCACATTATAAGCCGGACTGCCAGTGAATGCGAAACGCCAAGCTGCATTTGCCTGCACAGCCGGTCACTGACCGTCAGGACTGGAAAGCCATGGATGCGCTAACTAGAATGCAGACGGGCTTTACCTCTTCTGCCCGCTTTCCTCACACAAGGAACCACAATGAGCACACTGAACGTTCTGGCCATTTGCGGCAGCCTGCGCCGTGCCTCCACCAATATGGGTCTGCTGCGCTACGCCAAGGCACATGCGCCAGCCGGCATCCAGATCGACATTGCCGACCTCAGTCAGGTCCCGTTCTACAACGCCGACATCACTGAAAAACCGGCCGCCGTGCAACAACTGCTGGCACAACTGGCAAAGGCTGATGCCTTGCTGCTGGGCTGCCCGGAATACAACTACTCCATGGCCCCGGCGCTGAAAAACGCGCTGGACTGGGCTTCGCGCGAGCCGGACAACAAACTGCTGGCAGGCAAGGCCGTGGCCATTGTGGGCGCTGGCGGCGGCATGGGTACTTCGCGTGCGCAGTACCACCTGCGCCAAAGCTGCGTGTATCTGGACCTGCACCCGCTGAACAAGCCGGAAGTGTTTGCCAATGCCTTTGCCGGCGGTTTTGATGCCGAAGGCAACCTCACCGACGAGCGCCTGCAAGGCCTGGTGGTACAGCAGCTGGAAGCATTGCACGCCTGGGCCACCCAGCTGAAAGCCTGATCGCACCGCTGCACACCCTGCGCTGTTCCACACCCGGCTGCGGGACAGCGCATTATCTTGTTTTTACTCAATTTTACTTCCATCCTGCCGATATACAGACATCTGCCGCAGGCCATACGGCACGCAGACCCGGCGCCATGCACAGGCTGGCGTCCTTCTCCGTTTTCAGCAGGAGCCTCCCATGTCCGTCAACAGCGTCAACAGCAGCCTGTTGCTGAATGCCAGCTACAGCAGCAGCACCATTACCGACAGCAAAACCGGCAATAGCATCAGCAGCAGCACCCTCACCGTGGACGAAGTGGTCACGCTGGGGCAAAACAGTGAAGACAACAGTGCCCTCACCTATGGCAAACCGACCACGGGCAGCAGCACGCCGGTGGATGTACCTGCCTTGCTGGCCAAGTCCAACCAGCAGGTGTCGGATTTCCTCAAGCTGCTGGGCAATCTGGTCCAGCAACAAGGCCTGCAATGGAACAAGGTGGTCAGTGGCGAACAGAAGCTGACGGTTGACCCGCAGACCAAGGCAGAAGCCACCCAGGCGGTGTCGGAAGATGGCGAACTGGGCATCAAGAACACCGCGCGGCGCATTCTGGACTTTGCCCGGCTGGGCATAGGCAACGACCCCGGCAAGATAGATACCATTCGCGCGGCTGTGCAGCAGGGCTTTGACGAAGCCAAGAAGGCATTTGGCGGCAGCCTGCCGGACATCAGCAACCAGACGCGGGATGCCATCATGGCTACGCTGGATGACTGGCAGAAAAACGGCCTGCCGAGCAATAACGACTACACGCTGATCCGCCCGGACTTGCAGCAGGACCAGCAGCAGGCCACACAAAACGCGAGCAGTTGAAGCATGCCCGCAGTCCGTGACCGGGCTGCGGGAACACCAGCCGTGTCAGTAAATATCGCGGCCGAAGTACTGCACGCTCAGCTTCTTGAAAGTGCCATTGGCGCGCACGGCGCTGATGGCCTTGTTCAGCTTGTCCAGCAAGGCCTTGTCTTCCTTGCGCACCGCCATGCCGGCACCGGAGCCCAGCACCTCGCGCTCAGCGGCGTTGTCACCATTGATGGACGGGCCGACAAAGGCAAAACCCTTGCCCGGTTCGCTCTTGAGAAATCCCGCTTCCACTTGCAGCTCGTCCTGGAAGCTGGCATCCAGCCGGCCATTCACCAGGTCGGCATAGGCCTTGTCCTGATCCTCATAGCGCACCACATCCATGCCGCGCGGCCCCCAGAACTTGCTCAGGTACATGTCGGCCGTAGTGCCGCGCTGCACGCCTACCCGCTTGCCTTTCATCCCCTCCACCGTGAACTTGAGCGGACTGCCCTTGGCGGCAATCAGCCGCTGCGGCGTACGGAAATAGCGCTCGGTGAAGCTGACCGTCTTGGCCCGCTCGGCGGTAATGGTCATCGACGACATGATCACATCGTACTTCTTGGCCATCAGCCCCGGAATGATGCCATCCCAGTCCTGATTGATCAGGCTGCAGCGGGCTTTCATTTCCTTGCACAGGGCAGCAGCCAGGTCTGCCTCAAAGCCGACGATCTGCCCCGCCGGGTTCAGCGATTCGAACGGCGGATAGGTGGCATCCATGCCGATACGCAGATTGTTCAGATCCGTCGCTCCCGCTTGCAGGGCGACAGCAGACAACAACACGGCACACCAGGATTGCAGCTTCATCTTCATTCCTCCGGACTGGGTGAGTAGACAAACGCACGACAAGGGACGGCTTGGTGTTATCACGCCACACCCGTCAAGGGGTGTGGCGATACGGCAAAAGGGTTCTGACAGTCAGGAAAGGTCACGCTCCAGCAACAACATGTCGTCGAAGCGTTCCTGACGGCGGATCAGGCGGTATTGGCCCGGACCGTCAATCAGCACCGCAGCGGAACGCGGCTGGGCGTTGTAGACGGTCTGGTTTTCCAGCTGGTAGGCACCCACATCCAGGAAGGCCAGCACATCGCCCGGCGCACTGGCCTCAGGCAGCAGGAACTGCTCACCCAGCGGGCCATGGCGGAAGTAATCGCCACCGTCGCACAAGGGGCCGCCCAGCTTCACGGGCTGATTGTGGCTGTCCGTCATGCGGCTGGCATTGTAGACATAGAAGTACCAGTCCTTGTAATCCGGAATGGCATTGAAGCCGGCATCCAGCATGCACCACTGCACCTGGCCTTCCACGCTGCCATCCTCGCGCAACAAGGTTTTGCGCTTGGCGGTCACCATGCGGGTAAGCAATACCCCGGCACTGCTCACCACCTTGCGGCCCGGCTCGATGCAGATTTCGATATCCTCACGCCAGGCGTGTACTTCGCGGATGACGGCAGCGGCAAATTCATTGGCGCCGATTTGCGGCTGCATATTGTCCGGCCCGCCCAGGCCACGGTCGGTGGCGTAGCGGTACGGTGCCGGAATGCCACCGCCGACATTGATCATGTCAAAGCGCACACCCAGTGCTGCTTCCAGCTGGCGGGCACAATCCACCAGCACACGGGTGGCCGCGCCAAACGGCTCGGCATCCGGCACCTGGTCACCCACATGCATGTGCAGGCCGCACAGCTTTACATAGGGCATGTCCAGTGCCTGACGGCAAATGCCTTCGGCATCGGCCAGATCCACCCCGGACTTGGCGCGGAATGCCGTCATCAGGCCTTCATGGGTAGCGGCCTTGACGTTGGGCTCCACCCGCAGGCAGATGCGTACCGGAATTTGCAGCTGACGGCTGATACGGTCGATGGCCAGCAATTCGTGCTCGCTATCCACATTGATGGCATGCAGCTGCTGGCGGATGGCGAATTCCAGTTCCTCATCACGCTTCACCACGCCGTTGTAGACAATCTGGCTGCCGGCAAAACCTGCGGCCAGACAGCGGCGGATTTCATTGGCCGAATTGGCTTCGATGCTGATGCCGGATTCGCGCACCACCTGCAATACCGCCAGCAAGGAGCAAGCCTTGGAGGCGTAACAGATGCGGGTATTGGCATGGCTGGCAAAGGCCTGCTTGATTTCGTCAACATTGCGGCGGATTTCCGGCGCGGAATACACGAATAGCGGTGCGCCGAGTTCTGCGGCCAGCGCGGCCAGCCCCACCCCCTCCATCTGCAACTGTCCATCAGCAGCAGACAGACGGCGGTCGTGTTGCAGGGTGTATTGCCGTTGGGAATCGAAATCGTGATGCATGTGCGCTCCGTCATGTTGTGTTGTTTGTTGCCAAACATACGGAAATCGCCTAGTTTTCACGAACGAATAATTGGCATCGAACCATTCCATTCCGTCATGAATGAAACCCATCACCTGCCCTCGCTCACCGCCTTGCGCGCCTTTGTCACCGTCATCGACACCGGCAGCTTTACCGAGGCCGCACGCCGCCTGTTTCTGACCCAGGGTGCCATCAGCAAGCAGATCAGCCTGCTGGAGCAGCACTACGCCACCGCGCTATTGCAAAGGCAGCACCGGCAGATACGCCCGACACCGGCAGGCCAGACCCTGCTGCCGGTGGCGCGTGAGGTGGTACAAAAGCTGAAGGAAGTGGACAGGCAGATCAAAACCCGCAGCGACATCCTCAGCCTGCAGGTGTATGTGAGCTTTGCCGTGCGCTGGCTGATGCCGCGGCTGGGCAGCTTTTACCAGCAGCACCCGCTTACCCAGCTGCGCATCGACAGCATGGTGTACGAACCGGAGGTGCTGGACCCGGACAGCCATCAGGCCTATATCCTGTTCGGGCGCGGACAATGGCCGAACATGCAGGCCGAGCTGCTGTTACCCGAGGTGCTCAGCCCGGTGTGCTCCCCCGCCATGCGGACTGAACTGTCCGGTGTGGACAGCCTGGCAGGCCACACCCTGTTTCACACCACCCGCGACTATGAGGAATGGGTTGCCTGGCTGGATACCCAGGGCATACACACGCTTGCCGCCTACAAGCATCAAGTGGTGGACTTGCACCACCTGGCGTGGACGGCGGCTGCCAGCGGGTTGGGTGTGGCGATCGGTGACATGGCCTTGCTGCAGGACGAGCTGGAACAAGGCCGGCTGGTCTGCCCATTCGATAGCCAGTTGCATACCGGTTCCGGTTACTGGCTGGTCTACCCCGAGAGTTATGCCGAGCATCCGGGCTTGCAGGATTTACTGTCCTGGCTGCGCGAGCAGGCTGGCGGCATTCGCCACACACCATAGAAAAAGCCCGGCATGGAGGCCGGGCGACAAGTCAACAACACAGGAGAAATCACAAAGGCAAATGCGTGGACAGGGCATTGAGCTTGCGCAGTGCCTGACGGAAACGGGTGTGGGCGCGGGACACGGTGGATTCGCTGATATCCATCTGCTGGGCGGCAAAGTAGCCGGTCATGCCTTCTACTTCCATCAGCCAGACGGCTTCACGCGAACGTTTTTTCAGGCCGATCAGGTCGGCTACCTGGTTGAAATCGTCGAGTTTCATGGCGCTGATCTCCGACATCATGGGGTGGGGGAATGATGCTCCAGCCAGTGCAGCAGACACTGGCAACCCCGGTAAAACCACTTGCCGGGGCCGGTAAATTCAGCATAGATGCTTGCAAAAAAAATGCACGGACAGTTTTGCAAGCGGGAAGAAAGACCAGGCTGGCTCAGCTGCCCCTTGCGGCCAGCCAGTCCAGCATGCCTTGCCCGGCGGCGCGGCCACTGGCAAGGCACGCGGTCAGCAGATAGCCGCCGGTAGGGGCTTCCCAGTCCAGCATTTCACCGGCGCAGAACACGCCCGGCATGTCTTTGAGCATCAGCCCGGCGTCCAGCGCCTCCAGCCGGACCCCGCCCGCAGTGCTGATGGCTTCGTCGATGGGCCGCGTGGCGTGCATGGTCAGCGGCAAGCGCTTGATACCTGCGGCCAGCTGATCCATATCGTTGAATGCTTCCTTGCTCAGGCATTCGCGCAGCAGGCCTGCCCTCACCCCTTTCAGGTTCAGGCGGCTTTGCAGATGGCTGGATAGCGAACGCGAGCCGCGTGGATGTTTTACTTCCGCCGCCACCTGTCCGGCACTTTTTTGTGGCAGCAAATCCAGATACACCGTGGCACTGCCATTGGCCAGCAAACTGTCGCGGATGGGCGCGCTGAAGGCATAGATCAGATTGCCTTCCACCCCGTGGCGGGTGACCACGCATTCACCGGTCTTGCGCACGGTATGACCAGCCAGATCGGTAAACTCCAGCAGCACCGACTTGAGCGGCTCTCCGGCAAACTTGTCGGCAAAGTGGCTGCTCCAGTTGCAGTCAAAACCGCAATTGGCCGGCAGCAAATCGCGCACCGCCACACCGCGTTCGGCCAGCACGGGCAGCCAGCTACCATCCGAACCCAGCTTTTTCCAGCTGCCACCACCCAAGGCCAGCAGCACGGCATCATGCCGCGCCTCTACTTCGCCCTCCGGCGTGGCAAAGCGCAAGGCGCCCTGTGCCGTCCAGCCCAGCCAGCGGTGGCGCACCCTGAATTGCACACCGGCCTCGCGCAAGCGCGTCAGCCAGGCGCGCAGCAAGGGTGCTGCCTTCATCTCGCGCGGGAATACCTTGCCCGAGCTGCCGACGAAGGTTTCCACCCCCAGACCATGCACCCATTCACGCAATATGTCGGCATCGAAGTCATGCAGCCAGGCAGCGACCTCGCCTTCCCGTTCGCGATAGCGGCCGAGAAAGTCCGCCTTGGCTTCGGAATGGGTGATGTTCATCCCGCCCACGCCGGCCAACAGGAATTTGCGCCCTACCGACGGCATGGCGTCATATACCGTCACCGTCACACCCACCCGGGACAGCACCTCGGCTGCCATCAGGCCGGACGGACCTCCGCCAATGATGGCAACACGTGAACAAGATGGGGATGACGACATGACAACTCCTGCAGCAAGAACAAGGCAAAACCGGCGGGCCGGTCGACAGAGGGCGGATTGTTGCAGAAAACCCGCGTTATCCCAAGCCACATCGTACCCATACGGCCAAAGGGGGAAAAAATTTTGTTTTAAACCAAGCACAGTTAATATGACGTGCGTTACGCTGGCCGCTGTAGCAGGTCGAGACGGCCTGGATAAAAACATAAGCAACAACAAAAGGAGGCGGGGCTCCCGTACATATAATGAAAAAATTTTCCGAATGGCCAATCTGGCTGCGTCTGACCAGCGCCATCTGGTGCTGTCTGGTGGTGGCATGGAGCGGGCTGATTGCCTGGGAAACCACGGTCAGCCGTGATATTGCGGTATCGCAGGCCAAGGACCTGGCCAGCAGCATGAACGAAATGACGCTGGCCGGCCTCACCGGCATGATGATGACCGGCACCGTGGGTCAGCGTGACGTGTTTCTGGATCAAATCAAGGAACTCTCCGCCGTGCGCGAACTGCGTGTGGTCCGGGGGGATGCGGTCAACAAGCAGTTTGGCCCCGGCAACGCCGGTGACAAGGCGCATGCCGCGGACGAAGCGGAAAAGAGCGCACTGGCCAGCGGCCAGCCCTATGTGGCCATTGAATCCAGCCCGCAACTGGGCGAACACCTGCACGTGGTGTACCCGGCACGTGCGGCCAGCAATTACCTGGGCAAGAACTGCATCAGCTGTCACCAGGTGAGCGAAGGCACCCCGCTGGGCGCGGTCAGCATGCGCATTTCACTGGAAAAACCCTACGCCTCGGTGGCGCAATTCCGCAACCAGAGCATCCTGTTTGCCATCATCGCCTCGCTGCCGCTGATGCTGGTGGTGTTCCTGTTCATCCGCCGCTTTGTCACCCGGCCGCTGCAAGCCATGGCAGGTGGTCTGGCTGAACTGGCCAAGGGCGAAGGCGACCTTACACGCCGGCTGGAAGTACGCCATCAGGATGAAATCGGCAAGACTGCCAGCCTGTTCAACCAGATGCTGGGTTCCATTGCCGAGCTGGTACGCCAGGTTGGCACCGCTGCGCGCAGCGTGGCTTCGTCTTCCGGTCAGCTGAGTCAGGGTGCGGAACGACTGGCCGAGGGTTCGCAAGCCCAGAATCGCCAATCGCAGGATGCGGCGCAGGCGGTGGAGCAACTGGCCCAGCATATTGGCGACATTGCCCGCCATGCCGAACAGGTACTGCAACAGTCGGATGAAAGCCTGCAACGCTCGCAGCAGGGCCGCCAGGACCTGAGCCGCTTGCAACAGCAGGTTGGCGAAATCCAGCAAGCTGTCACCATGATGTCCGAAGCGGAAACCGAGCTGGTGCAATCCACCGCTGCCATCACCGGCATGACCCAGCAGGTGCGCGACATTGCCGAACAGACCAATCTGCTGGCCCTGAATGCCGCCATCGAAGCGGCCCGTGCCGGCGAAGCCGGACGTGGCTTTGCCGTGGTGGCGGACGAAGTGCGCAAGCTGGCGGAAAAATCCGCCCTGTCGGCGCGCGAAATCGACAGCGTCACGGATGCGCTGAACAACAAGACCGAAGCCGTGCGCGATGCCGTGGCAGCCAGCCTCAGCTCCTTGCAGGCCAGCAACCAGTCGGCGGCACAAGTGGCCAGCGTACTGGATGCCGCCAATGACTCGGCGGTGGCCGTCCGTAATGGCCTGCAACAAATCGTGCAGGTGACCGAACAGCAGCGTGAAGCCAGCGAACGCGTGACCCGCAATATCGACAGCATTGCCCAGCTGGCCAATACCAACGACTCCGCCATCCAGCACACCGTGCGCTCGGCCGAAGAGCTGGAACAACTGGCAGGCGGACTGAACGACTCGGTGGCCCGCTTCAAGGTGTAGCAAACCGGCAAGAGCAAGCAACGCCAGTGCGCCCCGGCCCGCTGGCGTTTTTTCTGTCTGCCAGCGCAGTACAGCCACATCCGCAACAGCCGGTTTGGCCAATACGCCGTCTGCTGTTACACTGCCAGCCCGTTTCTGTCGTGATATCGCCAAGTCCGTGAAAAAAATCGCCTTTTCCAGCCTCACCGCGCTGCCTGAAGCCCTGCTCTCCAACCTGGACAGCCTTGGTTACCACAGCATGACCCCCATCCAGGCCGAAAGCCTGCCGGTGATTCTGGACGGGCGCGACCTGATCGCCCAGGCCAAGACCGGCAGCGGCAAGACCGCCGCCTTCGGCCTTGGCATCCTGGCCAACATCAACCCGCGCTGGTTTGCCGTACAGGCACTGGTGCTGTGCCCCACCCGTGAACTGGCCGACCAGGTGGCGCAGGAAATCCGCCGACTGGCACGCAGCATCGACAATATCAAGGTAGTGACCCTGACCGGCGGCTCGCCGATGGGGCCGCAGCGTGCCTCGCTGGAACACGGTGCACACATCGTGGTGGGCACGCCTGGCCGTCTGCAGGATCACCTGTACCGCGAATCGCTGAACCTGGCCGGGGTGAAAACCCTGGTGCTGGACGAAGCCGACCGCATGATTGACATGGGCTTCATCGAGGAAATCGTCGGCATCGTGCGCGCCTGCCCGCGCCAGCGTCAGACCCTGCTGTTCTCCGCCACCTATCCGGACACCATCCGCAAGGCCAGCGCGCAGTTCCTGCGTCAGCCGGTGGAAGTGAAAGTGGAAGCGCTGCACAGCGGCGACCATATCGAACAATGGTTCTACAAGGTGAAGCCGGAAACCCGGCTGGAAACCGTCACCCGCATCCTGCAGCACGTGCGCCCGGCTTCCGCGCTGGCCTTCTGCAATACCAAGGAACGCTGCAAGGAGCTGGTGAAAGACTTGCAAAGCCGTGGCTTCTCCGCGCTGGCGCTGTATGGCGATCTGGAACAGCGCGACCGCGACCAGATCCTGCTGCGTTTTGCCAACAAGAGCACCACCGTGCTGGTAGCCACCGATGTGGCCGCACGCGGGCTGGACATCAAGGAACTGGACCTGGTGATCAATGTGGACGTGAGCCACGACCCGGAAGTGCACATCCACCGCATTGGCCGAACCGGCCGTGGCGAGTTGCATGGCCTGGCCATGACGCTGACCTGCGAAAGCGATGCCCGCCGCCTGGTGCAGATCGAGGACTACCAGAAGGCCCCGCTCACCTGGGCCGAAGTGGACGAACTGACCCCGGCGCCGGGCGGCCAGCTGATTCCGGCCATGGTGACGCTGGAAATTGCCGGCGGCAAACGTGACAAGCTGCGCCCGGGTGACATTCTGGGCGCGCTGACTGGTGACGGCGGCATTGCCGGCAGCCACGTGGGCAAGATCAACGTGCTGGAAGGTGCCAGCTTTGTCGCCCTGCAGCGCGACATCGCCCAGCAGGCTTTTGAACGGCTGTCGGTCAGCAAGATCAAGGGCCGTCTGTTCAAGATGCGCTTTGTCGAATAAGCCTTGCGCAACACACCATGCAAAAGCCACCCCAAGGGGTGGCTTTTTTGTTTTCCGACCGAAAACCAGAGTCTGTTCAGAGTCTGTTCTGAACCTGTTCTGAGTCTGTTCAGAAGGGTTTGTCACCCAGAATCGTGGCCCTGTGCATGATGCGACGGTTGGGACGGTAATCGTCCACCGCATAATGACTGGTAGAGCGGTTATCCCAGAACGCCACATCCCCGGCCTGCCAGCGCCAGCGGATGGTGAATTCCGGCCGCGCCTGATGGGCAAGCAGGAAGGCCAGCAAGGCAGCGCCCTCTTCTTCCGGCAGCTCGTTGATTTCGGTGGTGAAACCGCCATTGACGAACAGGCCCTTGCGACCGCTCACCGGATGGGTGCGCACCACCGGGTGGCTCAGCGGCGGATTGTCGCGCCGCGTCTGTTCCCATTTTTCCCGGTCGGCCGGCGTCAGGCCAAAGCGCTTGAGCGGGAAGGTCTTGGTGAAGTCATGGGTGGCAGTCAGCCCTTCCAGCATGGTTTTCAGCCGGTCGGACAGCGCATCCCAGGCAGCAAAGCTGCTGGCCCACAGCGTGTCACCGCCAAACTCCGGCAAGTGGCGAGCGGCCAGTACCGCAGCGGCAGGCGGTGTTTCGATGAAGGTGACATCAGTGTGCCAGATGGCATTGTCCTTCAGGTCGAAGGCGTCGGTGTCCAGAATCATCACCTGCGGTGCATCCGGGTGTTGCGGGTAGATGGGGTGGGTGTGCAGATCGCCAAAGCGGGCGGCAAAGTCGCGCTGCTGGCGCGGGCTGATGTCCTGATTACGGAAGAACAGCACCTGGTGTTGCAGCAGGGCCTGCTGTATCTCCTGCTGCAGGCTGTCAGTCAGCGGCTGCGCCAGATCCACGCCTTCAACAATCGCGCCCAGCGCCGGGGACAAACGGGTAAGAGTCAGACTCATCTTCTATTCCTTGCATCATTCGGTTCTGGCCGCCGCCACAGGCAGCGACCATGAAATCTTCAATCCAGCTGGCCATGCCAGGGTGCCAGTCGCCGCTGCAACAGGCGCAAGCCCAGTTCCAGCGCAAAGGCGATCACCGCGATGACGGCAATGCCCAGAATCACCACATCGGTCACCAGGAACTGCGCTGCCGACTGCACCATGAAACCCAGCCCGCGGGTGGCCGCCACCAGTTCGGCCGCCACCAGGGTGGACCAGCCGGTACCCAGGCCGATGCGGATGCCGGTGAGAATTTCCGGCAAGGCCTCGGGCAAGATGACAAACCACAGCAACTGGCTGCGGCTGGCCCCCAGCGTCTGCGCGGCACGCAGGCGGTTACGGCTAACCTGCGCCACGCCATGACTGGTGGCAATGATGACCGGTGCCAGTACCGCCAGGAAAATCAGCAGCACCTTGGACAATTCGCCAATGCCGAACCAGATGACAATCAGCGGCAGATAAGCCAGCGGCGGCACCGGGCGATAGGCTTCAATCAGCGGGTCCAGCAGGCCACGCGCCACCGGGCTGACGCCCATCAGCACACCCAGCGGGATGCCCAGCAACACCGCAGCCAGCAAGGCCAGCACGATGCGCTGCAGGCTGGCTGCCAGGTGCTGCCACAAGGTGGCATCCATGAAACCCTGGATGCTGACGGTGATCAACTTGGCCACCACCGCTTCGGGCGCCGGCAGAAACAGCGGCGGCACAATGCCGCTGTGCGACAGCCCCCACCAGCCGCCCAGCACTGCCAGCAGGCTGATCAGGCTGAGCCAGCCGCGACGGTATTGCCGCCAGCGGGGGCTACCAGCGCGCGGGCTGCTGGCCGGCAGTTCGTCCGGTACGGTTTTACTGACGGCAACATCAGCCAGTTTTTGTTCCAGTGTCTGTTCCAGTGCATTCATGCGGCAATCTCCTCGGCCTGACGGCGATGGTCGAACAAGGTGGCCAGCAATTGCTCGCGCAGCGCGATGAAGGCCGGATCGGACTTGATGGACCGCGCCGATTCACCGGCGCGGTAACGCTGGCTGAAACCAGGGCGCAGGGTTTCCACAATGCGGCCCGGCCCCGGCGACATCAGCACCAGCTCAGTGGCGAGAAACAGCGCCTCTTCGATATCGTGGGTGATCAGGAAAATGCGTCGCCGCGCCTGCTGCCACACCTTGAGCAGCAGCTCCTGCATTTGCTCGCGGGTAAAGGCATCCAGTGCGCCGAAGGGTTCGTCCATCAGCAATACCTGCGAGTGGCTGGCCAGTGCGCGGGCAATCCCCACGCGCTGACGCTGGCCGCCGGACAGCTGCCAGCTGTAGCGACTGCCGGCCTCCGGCAGGTCGACCAGGCGCAGCACCTCGTCAGCCCGCGCCAGCCGTTCGGCCTTGGCCACGCCTTGCAGACGCAAGCCAAACGCCACGTTGTCACGCACGGAAAGCCAGGGCAGCAAGGCGTCGTGCTGAAACACCACGGCGCGGTCCGCACCCGGCCCGGTCACCCGGGCTTCACCAAAGCGCACCTCGCCGCCATCCGGCTGGACAAATCCGGCAAACAGGTTCAGCAAGGTGGTCTTGCCGCAGCCGGACGGCCCCAGTGCCACGGTCAGGTCATCCGGACCGATATCCAGCGACACTTCGGACAAGGCGGGCCGGTCCTGACCGGGATAGCGCACGCTCACCTTGTTGGCGGAGAGGATGGCCATGATTATTTCGCTGCCTTCACAAACTGGTTGCTCACATAGGGGCTGTAATCAGCCTGCAGGCTGTCCACCTTGCCCTGCGATTTCAGGAAGGCTGCGGTATTGGCTACGGCCTGCACGAAAGGCTTTTGCAGCAGGGCAATCTGGTCCTTCTGGGTGAGGAAGCGGTTGCCCTGCAAGCCCAGCACCACGTCAGCCGGCGCAGCGCCGGTCAGACGGCTGATCTTGTCGATATTGTCCTTGTTGGCGATAAAGGCCTTGGGGTTGGCCACATAACCGGCGATGGCATCCAGCGATACCTTGGCAAACTTGTTGACGAATTCCGGATGGGCATCGGCAAAGTCCTTGCGCACGATCCAGATATCGTAAGTCGGGGCGCCCCACTTGGAGACCTGTGCCGAGCTGGTCAGCACCTTGCCGTTAGCCTTGATCTTGCCCAGTGCCGGGTCCCACACGTAGGCGGCATCAATGTCGCCACGCTGCCAGGCTGCAGTGATTTCGCTGGGGCGCAGGTTCAGCACATTCACCTTGCTGGCATCCACATTCCAGTGCTTGAGCGAGGCCAGCAGGCTGTAGTGGGTGGTGGACACATAAGGCACGGCCACTTTCTTGCCGATCAGGTCCTGCGGCTTGGCAATCTTGCTGCCATTGCGCACCACCAGTGCCTCGGCATCACCGATTTCATCGGCCACCAGGAAAGTGACAATGGGCAGGCCACGGCTGGCGGCAGCGGCCAGCGGGCTGGAGCCCAGGTTGCCGATCACCACGTCACCCGAGGCCACGGCGGCAATCACTTCCGAACCGCTTTCAAACTTGCGCCAGTTGATCTGGGTGCCGGTGGCCTTTTCATAAGTACCGTCAGCTTGCGGAATCTTGGTAGGGTCGATGCCGGTCTGGTAGGCGATGGTGACTGCATCACCGGCATGGGCCAGACTGCCGAACAGGGCAAGGGAAGCGGCGATCAGGGAGAGGCGAACCGTCTTGGTCTTGGCTTGTGTCATGGTGTTTTCCGTTATTGGTGGGTTTGTTTGCTGGACACCAATCTAGCAAGCAGCCACCGGAAAACTAAGCAAGAAAAAACGGTTTACTTAGCAAAAAAATGCAATAGGAAAACCCTGACAGTAATCACAAAAACAGCTGAAAACCCAGCGAGCCGGCCAAAACCGAACAATCGGCTTGATGTGGAGCAAACAGGGGGCAAAGTTTGTCCCGCGGCTATTTAAACCAGAGCGCAGAGAAAATACCATGCAGTTAAAAGCTGGCTCTTCAACTAACAAGGCCCAGGCACTTGTCAGTGCAAATACTTCACCACGACAGGCTGAAGCGCAGTAAAGTCATTAAAAATCAAAACAACAGCTTCAATCAAAGAGAACAACCCAACGGTAGCCGGAGACTTTAATGTTTGGTGCAGCAAAGAACAGACGTATCCAGGAATTAGAGCAACAAGTCGCACAGCTGGAACAGGAAGCACGCCTCAATCAAACCCGCCTGCAGGAAAGTGAACAAGCCCGTCAGCAAGCCGAGCAGCAGCTGTCCAAATTGCAACTGACCAGCCAGCGCAATGACAGCTATATCGAACCCTTTGGTGATTTTTGCAGCAGCCTCGCCAGCATCCGCGCCTCGTTTGCCGACCTCGCCACCCTGATGGAAAACAATTTTGGCGCTGCCGCCGATGCCGTCACCACGCTGCATGGCACCCGTGGTGCGGTGGATACCCTGGCGCACAGCTTTGATGAAATCGCCCAGGCACAGCAGAAAACCGCTGAATCCATGGACTCGCTCAACAGCAAGACCGGGCAGATCCGCCAGTTCGTGCAGCTGATCAAGGACGTGGCCGACCAGACCAATCTGCTGGCATTGAACGCCGCCATCGAAGCCGCCCGTGCCGGTGAACAAGGCCGCGGCTTTGCCGTGGTGGCCGACGAAGTGCGCAAGCTGGCCGAGCGCACGGCCAATGCCACCAATGAAATTTCCAGCCTGGTGGGCGATGTGGAAAGCGCCTCGCACAGCACCAAGCAACAAGTGACCGAAGCGGCCGCACAGGTAGCAGGTTACCGTGAAACCGGCATTGAAACCGCCAATGCCATCCGCAGCATGGTGGATGTCAGCGAACAGATGGCACGGGTGATTGCCCAGGGCACCAACACCAGCTTCATGGAAGTGGTGAAGCTGGACCACATCGTGTTCAAGCTGGATATCTACAAGGCCTTCATCGGCTATCACGACCTGCATGCCGACAAGGTGTCCTCCCACCAGCATTGCCGTCTGGGCAAGTGGTATTACGAAGGCCGCGGCGCGCAGGAATGCAAGGGCAACAGCAACTACACCCAGTTGGAAGCGCCGCACGCCAATGTGCACAACTTCGGCAAGGAAGCGCTCAACGCCTTCCACGCCCACGAGTTTGCCAAGGCACAGCAGGCACTGCGCCGCATGGAGGATGCGTCCAGCCAGGTCATGGACATTCTGACCGAGATGGAAAACCAGCCCTGTACCCGCAAGATCTGAATCACTTTGTCAGCTGCCTGAAGCCGGTCATTGACCGGCTTTTTGTTTAACCGTCATTGGCGACAAAGCTGGCACGCAAGGCGGCAATATGCGCGGGGCCGGTACGGCAGCAGCCGCCAATCAGCCGTGCCCCGGCAGCACGCCAGCGCTGCGCCAGTGCAACAAAACCCGCCACACTGGCGCTACCCTGCCAGCAGTGCTGTTCCGTATCCCAGTGCTCGCCAGAGTTGGGGTAGGCCAGCAAGGGCCTGGAAGTTACACTGGCCGTTTGCCCCAACAGTGCCTCCAACAGCAATGGATCGGTACAGTTCACCCCCAGTGCCACCACTTGCGGTACGGCGTCCAGCATGGCCATGCAGTCGGCCAGCCGCTCGCCCTGCCATACATGTTCTGCATCACGGCAACTGAAGCTGATCCAGGCGGGCGTGGCGGGAAATTCCTGCTGCAGCAAGCGCGCCAGCGCTTCGGCCTCCTGCGGGCAGGGAATGGTTTCGCAGGCCAGCAAATCGGCCCCGCTGGCGGCCAGCACCGCCAGTCGTGGCCGGTGAAAGTCCATCAGCTGGGTCACGCTCAGGCCATAATCCCCCCGGTATTCCGAGCCATCCGCCAGCATGGCCCCGTAAGGCCCGACCGACGCTGCCACCAGCGGCGCTGTCGCCCCTTCTGGCTGGCCGGCCATGAAGCGTTGGCGCGCCTGCAAGGCCAGATCCACCGACAGCTGCATCAGCCGGGCGGCTTGCAGCCGGTCCAGGCCACGCCGGGCAAAGCCCTCAAAACTCGCCTGGTAGCTGGAGGTGGTGATGATGTCGGCCCCGGCCTGCAGATAGTCCAGATGCAGCCGGGCGATGGCCTGTGGCGCTTCCAGCAATACGCGTGCCGACCACAGCGGGTCGGCCAGATCAAAACCGCGCGCCTCCAGCTCGGTGGCCAGCGCACCGTCCAGCAGCAGGCAATCGCGTTGCGCCAGCCTGTCCTGCAGCACCATCAGGCCCGCCCTGCTCATGTCGCCGCTCCCGGTTTTTGCTGCATGCGCTGGCGCAAGGCTTCGATGGCATAGCGCACTTTTGCCGGCTGAGCATCGCGCCGTGGCGTCACCACGAAAATCCCCAGGGCAGGCAAGCGCCATTGCGGCAACACGCGCAGCAAGCGCCCATCGGCCAGTTCCTGCCGCACTTCGGGCTCCGGCTGTATCGACAGGCCCATGCCGGCCAGCACAAACTGCCGCGCAGCCAGAATGTTATTGCTGCTCACCCGCCGCTCCACCATTGGCCGCTCTACCTCGCCAGCTGCATTTTCCATGATCAGCCAGGTGTGACTGCGCTCATGGTCCAGCATCACCCATTGGTGCTGTTCCAGTTGCTGGGGGGTGGTGATGGCCGGATGACGCGCGAGATAAGACGGTGCTGCGCACAACACGCTCTCCCAGTCCGCCAGATGGCGCGCCACCAGCGAGGAATCCTTCAGATCCCCGGCACGCAAGGCAAGGTCGATGCGGTGCTGTACCAGATCGATCATTTCGTCATGAAAGAACAGCTTCAGGCTCAGGCGCGGATGAGCCGCCAGCAAGGGGGCCAGTGCTTCGGTGAGCATGGGCCCGGCAAAGCCGGTGGGGGCGGACAGGCGCAATTCACCCACCGGGGCGTCACGCATTTCGTTCAGGCGCTGCTCGGCCAGGCGCGCGGCGGCCAGCATGTCGGCACAGCCCTGATAAAACAGGCTGCCTGCTTCGGTCAGGGTCAGGCTGCGCGTGGTCCGGTGCAGCAAGGACACGCCATGTTCCGACTCCAGCTTGCTGATGTGCTGGCTGACTGCTGATGGCGTCATGCCCAGCGCACGTGCCGCCGCCACCATCGAGCCTTGCTCCACCACGGTGGCAAACACTGCCATACGGCGCAAGATATCCATATTATTAAGTTTGGCTAAGTTATTAATGCCAGTATCAGCTGATTATCAGCAGGACGGCAAGTCATTACACTGCGATTCATTCACTATCCACCCAAAGGAATGCAAAATGAAAATCGCTCTGATTGGTGCCACCGGCTTTGTCGGCTCTGCCGTACTGCAAGAACTGCTGGCCCGCCAGCATCAGGTTTCCGCCATTGTCAGCCGCCCGGAACGCCTGCCCGCCCACCCACAACTGACAGCCGTCAAGGCCGATGCCTATGATGCCGCCGCCATTGCCCAGGCCGTTGCCGGACACGATATGGTGATCAGTACCTTCAACCCCGGCTGGGACAAGGCCGACATCCGCGCCCTCTTCCTCAAGGGCCATGCCGCCATTGTGGCCGGCGTGAAACAGGCAGGGGTGAAACGTTTTCTGGAAGTGGGCGGTGCCGGCAGCCTGTACGTGGCACCGGGCGTGCAACTGATCGACACCCCGCACTTCCCCGCCGAATACAAGGAAGGTGCCGAAGGCGCCCGCCAGGCACTGGCAGACTTGCAACAGGAAACCGTGCTGGACTGGGTATTCCTGTCGCCACCGGCGCTGCTGGCTCCGGGCGAGCGCAGCGGTCAGTACCGTCTGGGTGGCGATGCGCTGCTGATGGATGGTGAAGCCCCCGCCGGTATCAGCGTGGCCGACCTTGCCGTAGCCATTGCCGACGAGGTGGAAGCGCCGCGCCACAGCCGCCAGCGCTTTACCGTCGCACACTGATTTTCCCGTGTACCCGCCTTGGCCGCCTTGCTCCTGCAGGCGGCTTTTTTCATTGGCCCGCGCATGCTGCAACCGCACATCAAAACCCGCACCAATATTGGCGTTGACAGCCATTCCCGGCTTATCTACAGTGCCAGCCAGCCGTAATGGATGGCGCAGGAGAGATCACCCTGAGGGTGACGCCGAAGGGGTATCGCCCCAGAAACTCTCAGGCAAAAGAACTGCACCATCATCTGGCTCTCTGGAGAGAAGACCCTGGCCTGTTTGCTGCCCTGCGGTCTCGCCGAAGGAAGGTCGCCTGCCGACCACAATCTCTCAGGCAAAAGGACAGAGGGGGCGAAGACTGCGCCATGCCTGCGCGCAGGCTGTCCGGCTGAATTCAAGGGGCAAGCCCCGGCCGCCAGCCACCGCCCGGCACCAGCAGACCCGCGCCCGCTCGCCAACCCCCACCCGGTTACCGGACTTGACGCTTCACGACGCCTGATGGCCGGAAGCAGAACAGTCAGCCTGCACAAAGCATGACACGCTGACACACGACACACGGGCCTGCATCCACAACCAGGCAGTCCCCCACCCGCAACACCGGCAGCCTGCACGGCAGGCTGCCTGCATCAGACAAGAGAGCATCATGGCAATCAGTGTTTTTGACCTGTTCAAGATTGGTATCGGCCCGTCCAGCTCCCACACGGTTGGCCCGATGCGTGCCGCGCGCCAGTTTGTCGCCCGGCTGGAAAAAGACGGCCTGCTGACGGCCACCCGCCGCGTACGCAGCGAGATGTATGGCTCGCTGGGAGCCACCGGCAAGGGCCACGGTTCGGATACCGCCGTTTTGCTGGGCCTGGCGGGCGAACTGCCCGACATGGTGGATACCGACGCCGTGCCGGACATCCTGGCCACCATCCGCCGGGAAAAACAGTTGAAGCTGCTGGGCGAGCACGCCATAGCCTTCAACGAGCCGGACGACCTGATCCTGCACAAGCGCAAAACCCTGCCCTACCACCCCAACGGCATGATTTTTGAAGCCTTCGACGCGGACGGCAACAGCCTGTCCAAGCGCGCCTACTATTCGGTAGGTGGCGGCTTTGTGGTGGATGAAGCCGCCATCGAGGCCGGCTTTGCTCCGCCGGGCGTCACCGAGCTCAAACACCAGTTCAATACCGCCGCCGAGCTGCTGGCACTGTGCAAGGAACAAGGCAAGAGCATCAGCCAGATCATGCTGGAAAACGAACTGGCCTGGCGCAGCGAGGAAGAAGTGCGCCGCGACCTGCTCACCATCTGGGGCGTGATGCAAGCCTGTGTCAAACGCGGCTGCCAGCGCGAAGGCACCCTGCCCGGTGGCATGAAGGTAAAACGCCGCGCCGCAGACATGTACCAGAAGCTGCTGGCTGCACCGGAAGCCGCGCTGCGCGACCCGCTGACGGTGATGGACTGGGTGAATCTGTATGCGCTGGCGGTGAATGAAGAAAACGCCGCCGGTGGCCGTGTGGTAACCGCTCCCACCAATGGTGCTGCCGGCATCATCCCGGCGGTAATGCATTACTACGCCCGCTTTGTACCGGGTGCCAGCGAAGACGGTATCGTGCGCTACCTGCTGACCGCCGGTGCCATCGGCATCCTGTTCAAGCTCAATGCCTCCATCTCCGGTGCCGAAGTAGGCTGCCAGGGCGAAGTGGGCTCAGCCTGCTCCATGGCGGCCGGTGCCTTGGCCGAGGTGATGGGCGGCACGCCGGAACAAGTGGAAAATGCGGCGGAAATCGGCATGGAACACAATCTGGGCCTGACCTGCGACCCGGTGGGCGGCCTGGTGCAAGTGCCGTGCATCGAGCGCAACGCCATGGCCTCGGTCAAGGCCATCAATGCCGCGCGCATGGCCTTGCGTGGCGATGGCCAGCATTGCGTTTCGCTGGACCGCGTGATCAAGACCATGCGCGACACCGGCCGCGACATGAGCACCAAGTACAAGGAAACCGCCCGCGGCGGTCTGGCCATCAATGTGATTGAAGTACCGGTCAACGTGGTGGAGTGCTGATACCAGCACCTTGGCTTGCGGGCCAGAACACAAAACGCCGTGGACACTGTCCACGGCGTTTTTCATGGCTGACACTGCCTGAAAAACTAAACCGCCAGCGGTTCCAGCTTGCGCAGCCGCAGGGCAATCAACAGCAGGGCCAGCAAGCCCAGCGCAATCATCGCCGCCACGCCATTCCATTTGCCCATGCCCCATAGCAGGCCGGAGAAGGAACCCACCACACTGGAACCCAGATAATAGGCGGTGAGGTAAAACGCCGAGGCCAGCGCCTTGCCGCGTTGCGCACGACGGCCAATCCAGCTGCTGGCCACCGAATGGCCACCGAAAAAGCCGAAGGTAAACAGCGCAATGCCCGGCACCATCAGCCACAGCGAATCTGCCAGCGTGCACACCAGCCCGGCGGCCATCAGCACCACCATCAGCCACAACATGTTGCGGCGGCCAAAGCGGTCGGCCATGCGCCCTACCCAGGCAGAGGCCCAGATACCCACCATGTACAGCGAGAACACAAAACCCAGCACGCTGTGGCTCAGGTTGAACGGTGCGGCCAGCAAGCGGAAACCCAGATAGTTGTACAGGCTGACAAAGCAGCCCATGAACAGGAAGGCGGACAGGAACAACCAGGGCAGGCCGCCATCGGCAAAATGGCTGCCCACATCGCGCCGCAGTTCGGCCAGGTTCAATGGCACCGGCTTGAAGTGGCGCGAATCCGGCAGGCTGCGCCAGAACTCGATGGCACCGGCAATCCCCAGCACAGCCAGTGACAGTACTGCGGCACGCCAGCCAAAGTGGTCGGCAATCACCGCGGCCAGAAAGCGCCCGCTCATGCCGCCCAGCGCATTACCGGCGATATACAGGCCGATGGAATGGCCCAGTGACAAGGGCTCCACCTCTTCGCTCAGATAGGCCATGGCCACGGCAGGCAAACCGGCCAGCACCACACCGAAAATGGCACGCAGGTAGAGAAACTGCTGAAAGCCGGGCGCAAAGGCCGCCAGCAGCATCAGCAGCGCAGCCAGGCTCAGTGCGATATTCATCACCGGCTTGCGCCCCACCTTGTCCGCCAGAAAGCTGGCCGGAATCAGCGCCAGCGCAAGGCCGGTGGTGGGCACCGACAGCACGCTGCTGGCGGCAGCCGGGCTCAGGGCAAAGTCTTGCGCAAACATCGGCATCAGCGGCTGCATGCTGTACAGCATGGAAAAGGTGCAGAAGCCGCCGACAAACATGGCACGTGCAGTGGCACGAAAGGCGGGCGAACCGGCTTGCAGGCGGGCGCTGGGGGAAATGGTGTTCTCCTGTGCAGAAGCAGGGCCTGCATGTAGCGTAGCAGCACAGGAAGCAGAATCGGGAGGCATGATGAAACCGGTAGCAGTGATACAGGATTCGAGCTTAGTCCTTGACAAAACAGTAGTCCAATATATCTTTATTCAATTATTAATACTTTAAAAGTATCAATATGGAACTGCGCCACCTGCGTTACTTCGTCACGGTTGCCGAAGAACTGCACTTCACCCGCGCTGCCGAGCGCCTGCACATCGCCCAGCCGCCCTTGTCCCAGCAAATCCAGGCACTGGAAGCCGAGCTGGGCGTGGCCTTGTTTCTGCGGGAAAAGCGCAAGGTGGAACTCACCGCCGCCGGTCAGCAATTTCTGCAACGCGCCAGGCGCATTCTGGCCGATACCGAAGAGGCCGCCGAACAGGCCAGACGCGCCGCGCGCGGTGAGGTGGGCGAGCTGCGCATCGGCTTTACCTCCTCCCTGCCGCTTACCCCCATCCTGCCCGCCGCGCTGCATGCCTATCGCCAGCACTACCCGGCAGTACGGCTGACCTTGCGCGAAATGTTCACCACCGACCAGTTTTCCGCCTTGCAGCAGCAGGATATCGATGTCGGCTTCGTGCGTTTCAACGGCCTGTCTCCGGCAGACCGGATAGTGGTGCAGGAGCTGCGGCGCGACCCGTTGCTGGTGGTAATCAACAGCAACCACCCGCTGGCAGGTGAGCCCAGCCTGTCGCTGGGGCAATTGCGCGACGAGGGCATGATCAGCTATCCGCGCAGCGCCGGCACCGGCCTGCACACGGTCATCCGCCAGCTGTGCGAGGCCAAGGGCTTCGAGCCGCGCATCACGCAGGAAGCGGGCGAGGCCACCACCCAGGTGGGCCTGGTGGCGGCCGGCCTTGGCATCGCCATCCTGCCCTCGCCGCTGAACTGCGTGCAGCTGCCGGGCGTGCGCTATATCCCGCTGACCGACGAGGGCGCGTATCTTGCCATGGGCATTGCCACCCGCGAGGGCGACAGCTCGCCGCTGGTGGCCGGCTTCATCGCTCACTTGTGGGACGAAATCCCTGCCAGCTAGGCACCAACTGGCGGGTTGTTGCGTTTTGTCTATCCAGAATTGGCAAAAATGGCGGATTTTTCATGGCAACAGCCCGGATTTTCCGCCGACGCCAGCCCATCCCTCATTTGCAGGATGGTCAGCGCCTGATAGCTGCATGACACTGGCTCCACAATAAGAGCGACTGACAAAAACCCTGCCACTGCGTTGCGCCGCCTTGCCGTACTGCCTGTACTGCCTGCGTCGGCGCGCCTTGCCACAGGGACGCTTTGCCATTTTGTCAGCCGCCCTGCAGGACAGACGGCAGGCCACGCAGCCACCGCACGCCATACAGAGGAGAACACATGCAGCAGCCATCAGACCATCAGCCCGATCTGGCCATGTTCAGCGCCATCTTGCTGGAGATTTATCGCCTGGCGCGCGAGGAGTCGCTGGAGCGCTTTCACCACACCGTGCTGGAGTGCCTGCGCCCGCAACTGCACTTCGACAAGGCCTGGTGGGGCCGCGCCGCCCAGGCGGCGGATGGCCCGCACGAGCACAGTTCCTTTCTGTTTGGCCTGCCGGACCACTACATCGACGACTGGAAATCCATCCGCCAGCACGACATTACCGTGACGCGCGTGCATGCCCGGCCAGGCCTGGCCGTGGTGGTGGACATGCAGGGAGACGATGCACCGCCACAACTGCAATGGCTGGGCCAGCGCCACGACATTGGCGAATTGCTGTGTGTGATCCACATCGACCCGGTCACCCAGCTGAGCGACCATCTGGCGCTGTACCGTCGCCCCGGCGCACCACGCTTTACTGCCGCCGACTGCCTGTTGCTGTCCTGCCTGATGCCGCACCTGGCCTCCAGCATGGCCGTCAACCAGATCCGCACCCTGCAGGCGCTGCGCGAAACCATGAGTGGGCCGCGGCTGGCCATGGCAGTGTGCGACCAGCACGGCACCCTGCACTGTGCCGAGCCCGGCTTTGTCGACCTGCTGCTGACCGAGTGGCCACAATGGACTGGCCCGGCCTTGCCCGCAGGCCTGTCACCGCAAGGACATGACGGTGACAGGCTCAATATCGAGGCGCGCCGCATCAGCGACCTCTACCTGCTGACCGCGCGCTACCGCTGCGCGATGGAGCAGCTTTCCAGCCGCGAAACCGATGTCGCGCGCCTGTTCGGCGAAGGACTCACCTACAAGGACATCGCACGCAGGCTGGGCATGTCGCCGCATACCGTGCGCCATCACATTCGCGCCATCTACGCCAAGCTGGGCATCAAGGGCAAGGCAGGCATCGCCCATCTCTTGCACCAGCAAGCGCCATTCGGCTGATCTTTCCAGCCTGCTGACTCCACCCCTACGTCCCTGAAGCTACCGAAGCTGCCATGGTCCGCCATGGCTGGCAGGGACAGTTGCGTCCAGGTTTTTTCGTCCACCCACCCAAAGGAACAAACCATGACCCCGTTTCGCCCTGTTTTGACCGCTCTGGCGGCCAGCCTGCTGCTGGTCAGCCTGCCCGGCCATGCTGCCGATACCAATGCCCGCGACTTTTTCAGCGCACCGGTCGGCACCTCGCTGGGCGTGCTCTACCTGCCCGTCACCTGGGCCGACAGCTTTCACTCCGCCAGCGGCAAGGACCAGCAGGCCCGGCTGAACGTGGAGGCCCTGGCCTGGCGCCAGCTATGGTTTTCCGATATCTGCGGCACCCTGTGCACGCCGCAGTTCATCATCCCGGCCGCTCACATCAAAGCCACCCTGCCCGGCAGCCAGACCAGCCAGACCAGCCAGCAGGACAGTGGCATCGGCGACCCACAAGTGGGCGGCACACTGTTCTTCATCAACCAGCCGGACAAGCGCGAGTACAGCGGCCTGCTGACCCTGATCACCCTGCCGGCAGGCAGCTACGATGCCAGGCACCCGGATGTTTCCGCCGGAGCAAACCGCTGGGGTGCCACCTTTCTCTACAACTACACCCACGGCGTAGGCAAAAGCTGGGTACTGGAAGCCTCGCTGGAAGCCCAGTTCTACGGCAACAACGACAACTATCTCGGCAACAGCCTGAAACAGCAGCCACTGTACCGGCTGCAGGCCTTTGCCTCCTATGACTTCACGCCGGCTACCTACGGCGCACTGCGGCTGTACCACACCCGTGGCGGGGCCTTGCGCCTGAACGGACAGGACCTGCCTGACACGCGACAGAACAGTACGCAGCTGGGCGTCGAACTGGGCCACTGGCTCGGCAAGCAAGACCAGCTGATGCTGATGCTGGCGCGCAATGTCCACACCACCAACAGCTTTGACAGCAGCCAGGCCATGTTGCGTCTGGTACATGTTTTCTGAGTTGACCAAGCCGACAAGAACATCCGCCCGACGGATCACCCGCTACAGAGGAAAAACCATGAACACGCTATCCAGCGCCAAGCCCGCCGCACCAGCACACCATGCGCGTCCGGCCATGGCCGCCATTGTCGGTTTTGCCGCCATCGTCCCTGCCGTGCTGATGATGGCCCCCGCCGTCGCCAGCCAGTTGGCCAGCCAGCTGCAACTGGGGCCGGTGGATATCGGCAAGCTGTTCTCCGCCGAACTGGGTGCCATGAGCCTGGCCACCCTGCCGGCATTTTTCTGGCTGCCGCGCGTCAACTGGCGCAACGCCGCCTGGCTGGCGGTGGCAGTCTTCATCGCAGCCAACCTGCTGTCGGCCACTACCGTCAGCTATCCGCTGCTGCTGGGCCTGCGTTTTGTCAGTGCGCTGGCGGGTGGCTCGCTGATGATTCTGTGCCTGTCCGCTGCCGCCACCCTGCCCAACCGCGACCGCGTTTATGGCTTGTGGGTGATGGGCCAGTTGGCCTTGGGGGCCGTGGGGCTGGTGGCGATGCCATCCTTGTTTGCCCGCTTCGGCATTGCCGCCTGTTATGTGGGGCTGGCCTTCCTGATGGCTCTGTGTGCACCGCTGGCACGCTGTTTTCCCCAGCGCCTGCAGGAAGTCACGCCAGCGCGCACTGTGTCCACCTCTGGCCCACGCCGGGGGCGTGCCGCACTGGGCATCATCGCCACACTGGCGTTTTACATCAGCCTGAGCGGGGTATGGACCTTTGTCGGCCAGATCGCCGTGCAATCCGGCATTGAGCCGCAGCAAAGCGGCAATATCTTCGCCATTGCCACCTTGCTGGGCGTGGCCGGTGCTGGCAGCGCCTCGCTGATTGGCCGCCGCCTGCCACGCTCCCGACTCTTGCTGGCCGGCTTTGCCATGATGATGGCAGCCATGCTGCTGTTGCTGCACAACCCGGCACTGACGCGCTTTGCCACCGCTGCACTACTGTTCAAGTTCAGCTGGACCTTCATCCTGCCCTTCATCCTGGCCACACTGGCCGACATCGACCACAGCGGCAAGCTGATGAATGCCACCAATCTGGTCATCGGTGGTGGCCTGGCCATCGGCCCCGCGCTGGCCGGTCAGCTGATCGCCGCCAATGGCGGCAGCCTGCATGTCTTGCTGCTGCTGGCCACCCTGGTAGCCGCCCTGTCGCTGGCCCTGTTGCTGGCACTGCAAGCCCCCCGCTCCATCCCTGCCCACGCCTGAAACCCAAGGAGATGCCATGACATCCGCTACCGCCTTTTATTTTGATGAACTGTGCATGTGGCACAGCGCAGGCCTGCATGCACTGACACTGCCGGTGGGAGGCTGGGTGCAGCCGCCAGCCGCCGCCGGCCATGCCGAATCGCCGGAAACCAAGCGCCGCCTGAAAAACCTGTTGGATGTGGCCGGCATCAGCCGTCAGCTGCGCCAATGCACTGCCGAGCCGGCCAGCCGTGAAGACCTGCTGCGGGTACATGGCGCAGCCTATCTGGATGAATTCAAACGCATCAGCGATGCCGGAGGCGGCGAACTCGGCCCTCAAGCACCAGTCGGACCCGGCAGCTACAACATTGCCTGCCTGTCTGCCGGCCTTGCCATCGCCGCGGTGGATGCGGTTTGGCGCGGCGAGGTGGCCAATGCCTATGTGCTGACGCGCCCGCCCGGCCACCACTGCCTGCCGGATGCCGCCATGGGCTTTTGCTTCCTGTCCAATATTGCCGTTGCCATCGAAGCGGCCAAGACGCGCTACGGCATAGAACGGGTGGCGGTGCTGGACTGGGACGTGCACCACGGCAACGGCACCCAGGCCATCTACTACCAGCGCCCGGACGTCCTCACCATGTCGATTCATCAGGATGGCTGCTTCCCGCCGGGCTACAACGGCAGCGAAGACCGGGGTGAAGGGGCCGGGCTGGGAGCCAATATCAATATCCCGCTGTTACCGGGCAGTGGTCACGATGCCTATCTGTACGCCATGCAGCGTATCGTGCTGCCGGCGCTGGAGCGCTATCAGCCGCAGCTGATCATTGTCGCCTGCGGTTATGACGCCAATGCAGTAGACCCGCTGGCGCGCATGCTGGCCCACAGTGACACCTTCCGCCAGATGACCAGCCTGCTGCGCAGCTTTGCCGGGCAGCACTGCGCCGGCAAGCTGGTGCTGATGCACGAAGGCGGCTATTCCGAAGCCTATGTGCCATTCTGCGGCCTCGCCAGCATCGAAGCCCTGTCGGGCCTTGGCAGCGAAGTAGTCGACCCGCTGCTGGACTTCATCCGCCAGCAACAGCCCTGCGCGGCCATGTTGCAATTGCAGCGCCAGTTGCTGGATGAGATGGCCAGACTGCACGGGCTGTAGCAGGCGGAAATGACCATGCACAAGGCCCGCCAATGGCGGGCCTTGTCACGTCACCGGTTCAAACCCGGCGTGGCAGCTTTACTGCTGTTGTCCGGCGGGCTGCGGCATGCTGCTGCCCTGCTCCGGTGCTGCATCAGGCAGATTGCCTTGTGGTGCCGAAGCCTCTGGCTGCTCTGTCTGTGTCTGCGGCGCGGGCGTGGCGGCAAACACCAGATTGATCAATCCCAGGCTGGCCGGGGGCAGGGAAAGCATGGCCACAACAAGCAATTTCTTATGCATGAGCTTCTTTCAATGTGGTTGGAAGACAAGCCTGTTTTTGCAAACACCATGCCAGCCAGGCATTGTCATTTAAAAACAATGACTTGCACCAAATAACACCAAGCCGGACCATGCCGGTTGTCGGCAATGAGCGACCAGCATGGCAAGAAATTACCCAAGTTATTGAAATAGCAGCACTTTTTGAGTCGCCAATTGACGACACTCCGGCATCACCTCACCCAGTTTCCTGATTTGAAAGTATTTTCCAGCACGGCAGGCATGAAAAAACCCGCCGTAGCGGGTTGGTAGCCAATGCGGTAGCAAGCAGCCGGTCAGGCCGGTTTACTGGCCAGCTTGAGCTTGCCAGCAAGCCAGGTATGGTCGTAGCTGACGATCTCGAACGGGTTGCCGAACGGGTCGACAAAACTGATGGAACAGAAAAACTGGTGATCCACCACGGAATCTCGCGCCACGGTCTGGCCAGCGCGGTCGATCACCCGCTCGCCGGCCAGCTGGTCTATCCACTCCAGGAAATCCTGCCCGCTTACCAGAAAGGCCACCGAACCGGGCTCACAAACCGGCTTGTCTTCCTGGGAAATGGCCAGACGCACCGAACCATTGCTGTTCATCAGCATCACGACGCCGTGCGGCCCGCTCTGCATGTGCTTGTAGCGGCTGTCCGGTGCCAGGTTCAGTACACGCTGGTACCAGCCCTGCGCCTTTGCCAGATCGGTGACACGGATATGGATATGGTCAATCTTGCCAAGCGATAGCATTGCATCCTCATCGGGTGTGGGTGACGCGCCAGCCAGTGGCGCGTGCACATTCTACGGTGTTTGCCGCAGCCGGCAAAAATGGCATTGGCTGCCCGCCGCGGCTTGGTACTGCGCTGCGCGTGCCGCGCTCAGGTGCGCGGTTGCAGCAGGGGCTTGAGATAACGCCCGGTATGGCTGACCGGATTATCCGCCACCTGTTCCGGCGTGCCGGTGGCAATGATCTGGCCACCACCCGCACCGCCTTCCGGGCCGAGGTCGATCAGCCAGTCGGCGGTCTTGATCACGTCCAGATTGTGCTCGATCACCACCACGGTGTTGCCGTTTTCACGCAGGCGGTGCAGCACTTGCAGCAACAGGTCGATATCGTGGAAGTGCAGGCCGGTGGTGGGTTCATCCAGAATATACAAAGTGCGGCCGGTGTCACGCTTGGACAGTTCCAGCCCCAGCTTCACCCGTTGCGCTTCGCCACCGGACAGCGTGGTGGCGCTCTGCCCCAGGCGGATGTAGCCGAGGCCCACGTCCATCAGTGTTTTCAGCTTGCGGGCCACTGCCGGTACCACGCTGAAGAACTCCAGCGCCTGCTCCACCGTCATGTCCAGCACTTCGTAAACGTTTTTGCCCTTGTACTGCACTTCCAGCGTTTCGCGGTTGTAGCGCTTGCCGTGGCACACGTCGCACGGCACGTAGATGTCCGGCAGGAAGTGCATCTCCACCTTGATCACCCCGTCGCCCTGGCAGGCTTCGCAGCGGCCGCCCTTGACGTTGAAGCTGAAGCGGCCCGGCCCGTAGCCACGTTCACGCGACAGCGGCACCCCGGCAAACAGTTCACGGATGGGGGTGAACAGGCCGGTATAGGTGGCCGGATTGGAACGCGGGGTGCGGCCGATCGGGCTCTGGTCGACGTTGATCACCTTGTCCAGCAGCTCCAGCCCTTCAATGCTGTCGTACGGTGCCGGTTCTTCGCTGGCGCCGTTCAGGTCGCGCGCGGCAATCTTGTACAGGGTATCGTTGATCAGGGTGGACTTGCCGGAACCGGACACGCCGGTAATGCAGGCCAGCATGCCCAGCGGCAGTTCCAGCGAAACATTCTTCAGATTATTGCCGGTGGCTCCATGCAGCTTCAGCACCCGCTCCGGGTTGACTGCGCGGCGCTCGCCCGGCCAGTTGATGCGGCGGCGGCCGGACAGGAAGGCACCGGTCACCGAATTTTCATTGGCTGCCACATCAGCCGGCGTGCCGGCCACCAGCACTTCGCCACCGTGTTCGCCGGCACCGGGGCCCATATCCACCAGGTAATCGGCGGCGCGGATGGCGTCTTCGTCGTGCTCCACCACAATCACGCTGTTGCCGATGTCGCGCAGGCGCATCAGCGTGGCCAGCAGGCGGTCGTTATCACGCTGGTGCAGGCCGATGGACGGCTCGTCCAGCACATACATCACCCCGGTCAGGCCGGAACCGATCTGGCTGGCCAGACGGATACGCTGTGCCTCGCCACCTGACAGGGTATCGGCGGAACGTGACAGGTTGAGGTAATCCAGACCCACATTATTGAGGAAGGACACCCGCTCGCTGATTTCCTTGACGATTTTCTCCGCCACCGCCTGCTTCTGACCGCTGAATTCCAGCTGGGCAAAGAAGGCTGCGGTTTCTTTCAGCGGCAGCTGGTTAAGCTGGTGCAGCGTCTGGCCGCCGATGAACACGTGGCGTGCCTCAAGCCGCAGGCGCGAGCCCTGGCAGTGCGGGCAGGGCTGGTTGTTCTGGTACTTGGCCAGCTCCTCGCGCACCGCGCTGGAGTCAGTTTCGCGGTAGCGACGTTCCAGATTGGGGATGATGCCCTCAAACGGATGGGCGCGGGTAAAGCGGGTGCCCTTCTCCGACATGTAGACAAATTCGATGCTGTCGCGCCCGGAACCGTGCAGCACCACATGGCGCACTTTTTCCGGCAGGTCTTCAAAGGCCAGCTCGGTGGGCGAAAAACCGTAATGCTCGCCCAGCGCCAGCAGCATCTGGAAGTAAAACTGGTTGCGCTTGTCCCAGCCCTTGATGGCACCGGCGGCCAGGGTCAGCTCCGGGTGGGCCACCACGCGCTTGGGATCGAAGAAGGTGATTTCGCCCAAGCCATCACACTTGGGGCAGGCGCCCATGGGGTTGTTGAAGGAGAACAGGCGCGGTTCCAGTTCCGGCAGGCTGTAGCTGCATACCGGGCAGGCAAACTTGGCCGAGAACCAGTGTTCCTGGCCGCTATCCATCTCCACCGCAATGGCGCGGCCTTCGGCATGGCGCAAGGCGGTTTCAAAGCTTTCCGCCAGCCGCTGCTTCATGTCCTCGCGCACTTTCAGGCGGTCGATCACCACCTCGATGGTGTGCTTCTTGTTCTTGTCCAGCTTGGGCAGGCTGTCGATTTCATACACTTCGCCATCCACCCGGACGCGGATGAAACCCTGGGCGCGCAGGTCGTCGAACAGGTCGAGGTTTTCACCCTTGCGACCGACAATCACCGGGGCCAGGATCATCACCCGGGTTTCTTCCGGCAGCGCCAGTACATGGTCCACCATCTGGCTGACCGTTTGCGATGCCAGCGGCACGCCGTGTTCCGGGCAGTGCGGCTCGCCCACGCGGGCAAACAAGAGGCGCAGGTAGTCGTGGATTTCCGTGACAGTACCCACGGTGGAGCGCGGGTTGTGACTGGTGGCTTTTTGTTCGATGGAAATGGCAGGCGACAGGCCTTCGATCAGGTCGACATCCGGCTTTTCCATCAATTGCAGGAACTGCCGCGCATAGGCCGACAGGCTCTCTACATAGCGGCGCTGGCCCTCGGCATACAGGGTGTCAAAAGCCAGAGAGGACTTGCCGGAACCGGACAGGCCGGTGATGACGATCAACTGGTTGCGCGGCAAATCCAGATTGACGTTTTTCAGATTGTGCGTCCGAGCGCCACGAATGCGGATGGTGTCCATGTGTGAGAGCGTTACTCAGTCGGTCGGGGAACCTGATAATATACCCGACTTGGCGACCGCCGCTCCACCAAAGTATGCGCTGCAGCAAAAAAGGCAGCGCAGGACAATGGCCCGCAAGGTAAACCGCTGGCCGTCGGCGGCGTTGATAGCCTGACTCCTGAATCGATAACGACAACACACATGAATTCGCTTGAACTGCGCGCCAGCCTAGGGCTGGCTGGTATTTACGCCCTGCGCATGCTGGGCATGTTCCTGATCCTGCCGGTGTTTGCCATTTACGCGCAAACCCTGCACGGGGCCGATAACCACACCCTGATTGGCCTGGCACTGGGCAGCTACGGCCTCACCCAGGCGCTGCTGCAACTGCCGCTGGGCATGCTGTCCGACCGCATCGGCCGCAAGAAGGTGATTTACGGCGGGCTGCTGCTGTTTGCCATCGGCAGCTTCGTGGCCGCCGGCGCGCACGATATTGTCACCCTCACCATCGGCCGCGTGATCCAGGGTTCCGGTGCCATCTCCGCCGCCATCACCGCCCTCTTGGCCGACCTCACCCGCGAAGAGAACCGCACCCGCGCCATGGCCATGATAGGCATGAGCATCGGTACCACCTTTGCCGTCAGCCTGGTGCTGGGGCCGGTGCTGGCGCAGTACATCGGCGTCAACGGCATTTTCGCGCTCACCGGCGCGCTGTCGCTGGCCGCGCTGGTCGGCGTGTGGCTGATCATCCCCGACCCGGCCATCTCGCGCTTTCACTCGGATACCGAAGCCAATACCAAACGCCTGCCGGCGGTACTGAAAAACCCGCAACTGCTGCGCCTGAACTACGGTATTTTTGCGCTGCATGCCGCGCAAATGGCCATGTTCGTCACCATTCCGTTTGCCCTGATCAAGACCGCAGGCCTGGACAAGGCCCACCACTGGGAGGTGTACCTGCCGGTTACCGTCATCGGCTTCATCCTGATGGTGCCCGCCATCATCTATGGCGAGAAAAAAGCCCGGCTCAAGCAGGTATTCATCGGTGCCATCGCCATCATGACTGCCGCCCAGCTGGGCATGGCACTGGCGCTGGACAGCTTCTGGCAGATCGTGATGTGGCTGGGCCTGTATTTCATCGCCTTCAATATCCTGGAAGCCACCCTGCCCTCGCTGATTTCAAAAATTGCCCCGGCCGATGCCAAAGGGACGGCCATCGGTGTGTATAATACGGCCCAGTCTTTTGGCCTGTTCATGGGTGCCGCCGCCGGTGGCTGGCTGTACACCCATTTCGGCCCGGCCGGTGTGTTCGGCTTTACCAGCGTGCTGATGGCCAGCTGGCTGCTGGCATCCTTCAGCATGCAGGCACCACAGGCAGTACGCTCGGTAATGTTCCACATTGGCGAGGACTGGCAAGGCAACCCGCAACAGCTATCACAGCAGCTATCAGCCCTCGCCGGCGTCAGCGAAGCGGTGGTGGTGATGGAAGACCGGGTGGCCTACCTCAAAGTCTCCCAGCAAGGCTGGGACGAAAACACCGTGAAACAGCTGGTTGAAGCCACTTATTCCTGACGGTGCGGCCATTGCCAGGACGCACCTCACCCTGCAATCATGCGTCGGCCAAGACCGGCGCAGCATTATCGAATCGAATCGGAGATCCACATGAACAGCATCACTTTTGACGGACGCCTGGCGGCAGACGCCGAACTGCGCTACACCCCGAGCGGCGAACCGGTGCTGAGCTTCCGCGTGGCCAGCGACATCGGCTTTGGCGAGCGCAAGACCACCAACTGGTTCAGCTGCCAGGTATGGGGCAAGCGCGGCGAATCGCTGAAAAACTTCCTGAGCAAGGGCCAGCAAGTCACCGTATACGGCCAGCTCACCCTGCGCGAATGGCAGAACAAGGAAGGCCAGAAACAGCTGTCGCCGGATGTGCGCGTGAACGAGCTGAGCCTGCAAGGCGGCAAGCGCGAAGGCGGCTCGTCCATGGACGACAACTACGCCTACGGCGAACCGGCAGCCCAGTCCCGCCCGGCAGCCGCACCCGCCGCCCCGCGCCGCATGGAAGCCAAACCGGCACCGAAGCTGGATGACATGGACGACGACATTCCGTTCTGAGGCGAGATAAAGTGCCAAAGCAAAAGCCAGATCAGCAGATCTGGCTTTTTTACTACCCGCGTTCGTCGGCCATGCTGTCCGGCATGGGTACTGCCCTCATCTGATCCAGCAGGAAAGCGTGCAGCGCCAGCACACCGGGGCGTTTTTCATCAGGCCGCAGCGCCAGTGCATAGGCGTAGCCATTGCTCCACGGCGGGCCATATGGTGCCAACAGCAGCCCATCTGCCAGCTCCTGCCGCAACAGGCTCACATCACCCAGCGTCACGCCATAGCCTTGCAAGGCAGCATTCATCGCCTGATCCAGCGTGTCGAACACGGTGCCGCCACGATATTCCAGCGTCGCTGCGCCGCGGCTGGCCAGCCATTGCCGCCAGTCGCGCCGGTCATGCGAGGGATGGAGCAGAGGATAGTGCTGCAAGTCCGCCACCTGCTGCAGCGGCTGGCCGGTTTTGGCCAGCAATTGCGGGGCAATCACCGGGGTAAGCTGCTCGACCAGCAGCAGTGTCTCATTCCCCGCAATGGCTTTTTGTGGCTTGTAGACAATGGCCAGATCAACATCCTCGCGGGCAAAGCTGACTGCATGCTCATGTACGCCAGCCAGTTGCACCGGCCATTCCGGTGCCTCACGCGAAAACTGCTGCAGCACCGGCAGCAGCCAGCGCACCACACAGCTGGGTGCCTTGATGCACAAGGGTGCGGCAAGGCTGGCGGCTGCATCCACCCCCTGGGAAATCACCTTGAAACCACGCTGCACATAGCCCAGCAGCAAACTGCCCTGTGCCGTCAGGCGCAAGCTGCGCGCATAGCGGTGAAACAGCGGATAACCCAGGCTGTCTTCCAGTTGGGCAATCTGCTTGCTGACCGCGCCCTGGGTGATGAACAACTCATTGGCCGCATGGGTAAAGCTTTGGTGGCGCGCAGCCACCTCGAATACCGACAAGGCATACAAGGGCAAGGTTTTTCTGGGCATGTCCGGCATTCCATGACTGAGTTTTTCTCATTTATAACATGCCGATTAATCGTTTGTGTCATGGCTGACAAAGCCGTTGAATAGCGTCACCCCACCATCACCGGTCCAACACCATGCTGCATTCACCCGTCACAGCCCGCTCGCGCCTGCCGCATGTCGGCACCACCATTTTCAGCGTGATCGGCCAGCTTGCCGCACAGCACCAGGCCATCAACCTGTCACAGGGCGCTCCCAATTTCCCCTGTAGTGAAGCATTGCTGCGCTACGCCAGCGAAGCCATGCAGGCCGGGCACAACCAGTACGCGCCGATGACCGGCCTGCCCGCCTTGCGCGAGGCCATCAGCGCCAAGACCGAAGCCCTGTATGGCTGTCGTTATGACAGCGAGCATGAAGTCACCATCATGGCCAGCGCCAGCGAAGCCTTGTTCTGTGCAGTCAATGCGCTGGTGCATGCCGGGGACGAGGTCATCGTGTTCGAACCGGCCTTTGACAGCTATATCCCGATGATTGAACTGCAAGGCGCCACACCGGTGGTGATCAAACTGGCCGCGCCCCACTTTTCCATTCCCTGGGACGAAGTTGCCGCACGCATCAGCCCGCGTACCCGCATGCTGATCCTGAACACCCCGCACAACCCCACCGGCACCACGCTGTCAGCCGCTGATGCTGCACGCCTGCAAGCGCTGACCGAAGGCAGCGATATCGTGATCCTGTCGGATGAGGTGTACGAGCACGTGGTGTTTGACGGCGCATTGCACCACAGCATGAGCCGATACCCGGCACTGGCGGCCCGCTCGGTGGTGGTGACTTCCTTTGGCAAGACTTACCACGTCACCGGCTGGCGGGTGGGCTGCTGCCTGGCACCACAGGCCCTGATGGAGGAAATCCGCAAGGTGCACCAGTTCGCCATGTTTGCCGCCGACACCCCGATGCAACACGCGCTGGCCCGCATCCTGGCCGAGCCGGAACACTACCTCGGCCTGTCCGCCTTTTACCAGCGCAAGCGCGATCTGCTGTGCGCTGCGCTGGCCGACAGCCCCTTGCAACTGCTCCCCAGCCAGGGCAGCTTTTTCATGCTGGCCAGTTTTGCTCATCTGTCGGATGAGAGCGACAGCGAATTCGTCCAAGGGCTGATCACCCGCCACGGTGTGGCCACCATTCCGGTATCGGCCTTCTACCGCGACGGCACCGACCAGCGCGTGATACGCCTGTCATTTGCCAAGGATGATGCCACCTTGCTGGCCGGTGCCGCCCGGCTGTGCGAAATCGGAGCAGCATGATGGCAGACACACTACTGGCTGCCGCCATCCAGATGTGCTCGGGTGACGATTTGCAACACAATCTGGCCCGGGCGGCACAATTGGTCGGAGAGGCGGCACAGGCTGCTGCCCGTTTCGTGGCGCTGCCCGAATATTTCTACCTGATGCCGGCCGACGAGCGGGCACGACTGCCGCTGGCCGAGGCGTTTGGCAGTGGCCCGCTGCAAGCGCAGATGGCCAGCCTGGCCCGCCAACATGGCATCTGGCTGCTGGCCGGCACCCTGCCACTGCAAAGTGGCGATACCGCACATTTTCACAACAGCAGCCTGCTGTTCTCCCCCGACGGCCAATGCACGGCGCGCTATGACAAGATGCATCTGTTCGGTTTCCGGCATGGCGACGAATACTATGCCGAGGCAGACACCATGCAGGCCGGGGACCAGCCCATCAGCGCCGACACGCCATGGGGCAGCCTGCGGCTGTCAGTGTGCTACGACCTGCGCTTTCCTGAACTGTATCGCCAGCCACCGGCACCGGGCCTGATCAGCGCCCCTGCCGCCTTCACCCTGACCACAGGCCAGGCGCACTGGGACTTGCTGCTGCGCACACGGGCAGTGGAAAACCTGGCCTTCGTCATTGCCCCGGCCCAGTGCGGTCGCCACCCCGGCGGCAAGGAAACCTATGGCCACAGCATGATTGTCGACCCATGGGGACAGGTGCTGGCCTGCCATGAAGAAGGCGAAGGCATGGCGCTGGCCCGGCTTGACCTGTCCGGACAAACCGCGTGGCGAGCACGCCTGCCCGCCCTGCAACACCGCCGTTTGTGAATACATCAACCAGCAATACCAACAGCCCGGTACAGGGCTGAGTGACAGACTGCATGGCACCAACAATCAAAGGAAAACAGATGAAACAGCACACCCTGATGATGACGGCCATCCTGGCAGCCGGCAGCTTTGCCCTGCCGGCCATGGCGGAATCCACCCTGCGTTACGGTATCGAAGCGCAATACCCGCCGTTTGAATACAAATCGGCCAGCGGCGAGTTGCAAGGGCTGGATGTGGAACTGGGCAAGGCTGTCTGTGCCGAAGCCCATCTCAAATGCAGCTGGGTGGAAAATGCCTTTGACGGGCTGATTCCGGCACTGCAAGGTAAGAAATTCGACGCCATCAACTCCGCCATGAATGCCACCGAGCAGCGTCGCAAGAGCATTGCCTTCACCAGCATCATCTACCGGGTGCCCAGCATGGTGATCGCCCGCAAAGGCAGTGGCATCACCACCGCAGCCGACAAGCTGCAAGGCAAGAGCATGGGCGTGTTGCAAGGGTCGATCCAGGAAACCTATGCCCGCAGCCACTGGGAATCTGCCGGGGTGCGCGTGGTGTCCTATCAGGACCAGAACCAGGTTTACGCCGATATGGCAACCGGCCGGCTGGATGCCACGCTGGTGATGGCCCCGGCGGGACAGAAAGGCTTCCTCACCCGCCCGGATGGCAAGGACTTCCAGTTTGTCGGCGCCGTGCATGACGACAAGATTCTGGGCAGCGGCATTGCCTTTGGCCTGCGCAAGGACGACGTGGAACTGCGCAAGAAACTGGACGCCGCCATTGCCCGCCTGCAAGCCAGCGGCAAGGTGAAGGCGCTGGCCGCCAAATACCTGGGTGAAGGCATTGATGTATCAGTGAAATAAGACCACATGCCGCCTCTGCTGTAAGCAGGGCGGCACTGTCTTCTGCAGCTTGCGCTACACCCCCGGCACGCCGTAGCCGGGGGCCTGATCCGGCGCTTCGGCGCGGGTGATGTAGTCCTGCATTTGCGGCTGATAACGCTGCCACAGCTGCTGCAGCTCCGTTACCGGTTCACCATCGCTCCAGTCCACCCGCAGGTCCACCACCGGCCAGCTTTGCGTCCACACCAGCTTGAGTCCGGCAGCATGGATGGGGCCAACTTCCCCCCCGGCATCCACGGCTGCCTGCATGGCAGCCAGCAGGCGGTCGGCCAGATGGCCGCGACTTTGCTCGAAAGCCTCCACCATGCGCGCGGGCAAGCTGGCATCGGCCAGGATATTGCCACCGGCAGCGCAGTGTTCCCCCTGCGCCGTGGCAAACACACCCAGCGCATGCTGACCGCTGAAGGTGGCAATTTCCCCCTGTGCCGGCACCAGCAGCAGCTGACGCCAGGCCAGATTGCCATCCGCCAGTGCCAGCGCCTGGCACAGGCTGCGGCCACACTCCCCTGTTGCCATCAAGGCCAGCGCCTTGGGCCCCAGGGCAGGGTTGGTGACATTCTGGCTCATCACCGCGCCCACCCCGGCTGCCACATGACAGCAGCGGCTGGCCACGGCGATGCTGGATGAAGCCGCCGCCACCCCCAGCATGCCGGTTTGCGGACAACGTGCGGCGATGGAAAAAGTCATGGCTGATAGCCTTCCGGAATCACCGCGGTGATGTCGATTTCCACCAGCCATTCAGGCCGTGCCAGGGCGGAAATCACCAGCCCGGTGGACACCGGATACACCCCCTTGAGCCAGCGCCCCACTACCTGGTACACCGCCTCGCGATAGCGGGTATCCACCAGGTAGATGACGATCTTGCATACGTGGTCCAGATGGCTGCCGGATTCCTCCAGCAGCATCTTCACATTGGCCATGGCCTTTTCCGCCTGGGCGGTGACATCGCCAATGCCGACCGACTCGCGGGTATCCAGGTCCTGACCGATCTGGCCGCGCAGGAACACCATATTGCCCGCCACCACGGCCTGGCACAGGTCGTTGTCCAGCTTTTGTTCCGGGTAGGTATCGCGAGTATTGAACGGACGAATGCGTTTGTGAACCATGTTTCACCTCATTGCTGTGTGTGGGGTGGCGGTCATGCCGCCGCCGTTATGGAAGTCGCCTGCCTGTAATTCAAACCTTTTCACGCAGCGGCGCTGCGGTGGCGGGAGTACTGGCGTGATAGGCCTGGTATTTGCGCTGGGTGGCAATGTGGTCGGCAATGAACTTGGCGTCATGCCATACCCCCCAGATAAAGCTGGAGCCACGCCGCGACAGCCAGGGCAGGCCCAGGAAATACACGCCCGGCTCGCTGGAAATGCCACGCTGATGGCTGGGCTTGCCCTTTTCGTCAAAGGCATTCACTTGCAGCCAGCGGTAATCCACGGCAAAACCGGTAGCCCAGATCACGGTGCCAACTCCGCTGGCAGCCAGGTCCAGCGACAGGATGGGTTCCCGCACGCAGGCCGGGTCCGGCGGCAGTTGCCGCGCTTGCGGCTCTGGCGGCAGGTCCAGCCCGTTCTGCGCAATATAGGCATCGGCAGCGTCCAGCAGCCCCAGGTAGTTTTCATCGCCACGGGCAATGTTTTCCGCCAGGTCCGGCTGAAACTGCATTACGCCGTTTTCGCAAGAGCGGGTCATGCCCAGCAAGGTGATGCCCTGCTCGGCCAGCCGGCGAAAATCCACGGTATGTCCACCACGTGCGCCGCTCACCGCAATGGTGACGTGCTCACGCCCCGGCTTCACTTTCTGGGCGTCCCACTCCCCCAGCACCCCCAGCCACCAGCAGAAGTCCCGTTCGCGGTAACGGCGCGGCGGCCTGTCGTGCGGGCCGACCGACAGATACACCTGGCGGCCTGCGCGCTGCAGCTCGTCGGCAATCTGCACACCGGACGAGCCCGAACCCACCACCAGTACCGCACCGGGCGGCAATTGCTGCGGGTTGCGGTATGCGGCCGAGTGCATTTGCTTCACCGGGCTTTCAGCCGGAATGAGTTGCGGAATCAGCGGCTGCTGGAAGGGGCCGGTGGCAGCCACCACGCGATTGGCTTCTATCACCCCGGCCGAGGTTTCCACAGTAAAGCCCGGGCGTCCGGCATTGCGCACCACCTTGAGCACTTCCACGCCGGTGCGGATGGGGGCGTGGAATTTGCGGGCGTAGGCTTCCAGATAGTCCGCCACCCGCTCCTTGCCGGCAAAGGCATCCGGCGCGACATCATCAAAATCCAGGCCGGGAAAGCGGTCGTGCCAGGCCGGGCCGTTGCATACCAGCGAATCCCAGCGTTCCGAGCGCCAGCGCTCGGCAATGCGTTGGCGCTCCAGCACCAGATGCGGCACATCCAGCTTGCTCAGGTGTTCGCTCAGGGCAATGCCGGCCTGGCCCGCGCCAATCACCAGCGTATCGGTTTTTTCCATCACCATCGTCACTTCCCTTCCCTGTGAAATGCCCCCGAACACCGCAAACGAGGGTGGCGTGGGGGCCTGCCTGTTCAGGCAGTGCCGCAGCGGGCGCTGTACATGGCCACGTATTGCGGCAGGTCAGGCAGCCTGTGGCACCACATGGCTGCGCTGGCTGACCACTGCAGTCTAGGGAAGGCCGGTAAATACCGAAAATATGTTTATTTTTTAATCTGAATTGTTTTTTCTTATGCAAAATCCTGTCCAACAACCTGACGCACGAAAGGCCGCAGCAAACCAGGCCTGCGCTAAGCAATTGAAGGAAAAGGTGCTTTACCGGGCAGAGATCCCGACATGCGATGTCCCTGGCATCAAAGATGGCTTTTTCATTGACAGCTTGTAGAATGCCTAACACCAAAGCAGCCTTTTTCCGTGATTTGTCATTAAAGCTGTTTAAACTCCAAGGAAGATGCCCATGGCAAAGATCCGCTACGCACTGATGCTGGCTTCCCTGCTGGCGCTGCAATCCACCCACGCACTGGCGCTGGACAAGACCACCGGTCACCCCATCGTCACCATTACCGGCCTGATCTCGGAAAAGAACAGCGGTGCGGATGCGCAATTTGACGCAGCCATGCTGGACAAGCTACCGCAGGTAAAAATGACAGTGCCCACCCCGTGGTATAAAGAAGAGCAGACTTTTGAAGGGCCGCTGTTCCGCGATGTGCTCAAGGCAGCCGGCAGCAAGGGCAGCAAGCTGTATGTGGTGGCGCTGAATGATTACGCTGCTGAAATTCCGCTGGCTGATCTGGAAAAATACGACGTGATCCTGGCTCGCAAGGTCAACGGCAAGGTGCTGACCGTACGCGACAAGGGCCCGCTGTTCGTGATGTACCCCTTCGACAAGAAGCCGGAACTGCGCACCAAGGAAATCTATTCCCGCTGTGTGTGGCAGGTTAACCGCATCCGCGTTGAATAAACCCCGTATCGGACATCGCCTGTGACTTTGTTTTCGCGCAAGACGCCGGTTCGCAATCAGGTCTGGCTGCTGGGCATCCTGCTGGTGGCTGCCCTGCTGGTAGTGGGCATGCTGTATCAGCGCCAGCAGTCGGAAATGAAGCGTTTTGCCGAACAGGGCCAGGACAATGTGGTGTGGGTGTACTCCCAGCTGGGCATCGACTACTACCGCACGCTAGGCGCAGCCAAGGTGGCCGAGGCCACCGGCAAGACCGCCGACCTGGACGAACTGCAACTGCGCTACAACATCCTGGTGTCGCGCATCAACCTGCTGCGCGAATACCGTTTCGCCGCGCTGTTTCCCAACAGCAGCTGGTATCAGCAGCAAATCGGCGCACTGGTCAGGCTGATCGCCCAGACCGACAAACAGCTCAATGCCGGCGATGGTTATTTCGATCGCCCCCAGGCCGTCGCCCTGTTGCAGCGACTGGACGGCGTGGCCGACAACGTGCGCGAGCTGACGGTGGGTGCCAACACCCGCCTGACCGATGCGGCCAATCTCAGCAACCAGAGCCTGCAGGACATCAACACCACGGTTGCCATCACCGCGGCCTTGCTGATGCTGGTGGCAGTGCTGATTGCCGTACTGGCCTGGCGCAACCTGCGGCATAGCGAACACCGCCGCGAACAGGCCGAGGCGCTGAGCCGCAGGCTGGACCGCGCACTGGAACTGGCGGAAGCGGCCAATGTGGCCAAGGGGGCCTTCCTGGCCAACATGAGCCATGAAATCCGCACCCCGATGAACGGCATCATCGGCATGACCGAGCTGACACTGGATACCGAACTGAATGCCGAACAGCGCGAATATCTGGAAGTGGTGAAGTCATCAGCAGATGCGCTGCTCACCATCATCAACGACATTCTGGACTTCTCCAAGATCGATGCCGGCAAGATGGTGCTCGAATCGCTGCCCTTCTCGCTACGCAGCCTGATCAGCCAGACCAGCTACCCCTTTGCCCTGAAAGCGGAAGAACGCGACCTGGAAGTCATCTGCCAGATTTCCCCGGAACTGCCGGACCGCGTCATCAGCGACCCGTCCCGCCTGCGCCAGGTGCTGAACAATCTGCTGGGCAATGCGGTGAAGTTCACCAAGCAGGGCGAAATCGTGCTCAGCGTCACCGGCCAGCAACAAACAGCCAGCCGCTACCTGATGACTTTTTCGGTTCGCGATACCGGTATTGGCATTGCCCCGGAAAAGCAGCGTGTCATCTTTGACGCCTTTGCCCAGGCCGACAACAGCACCACCCGCCGCTATGGCGGCACCGGGCTGGGCCTGTCCATCACCCAGAAACTGGTGGGGCTGCTGGGCGGTGAAATCCATGTATCCAGCGTACCGGAGCAAGGCTCGGAATTTGTTTTCACCATTCCGCTGGAGCTGGCAGCCGAGCAAGCCCCGGCCAGCACCCCGGCACAACTGGCCGGCCTGCGCGTGCTGGTATGCGATGACAACCCCACCAACCGCAGCTGGCTGGCGGCCCTGCTGAAAAACTGGGACATGCAGGCCACGCTGGCCGAGGACGGCTTTGCCGCCCTTGCCATCCTGCAGCAACAGTCCTTCGACCTTATCCTGCTGGATGGCCACATGCCGGGCATGTCCGGCTTCGATGTGGCACGCCAGCTGCAACAACAAGGCTGCCAGGCCGACATCATCATGCTCACCTCTTCCGGCGAGCGTGGCGATGGCCGCCGCTGCCAGGAACTGGGCATTGGCGGTTATCTGACCAAGCCGGTGCCACAGGAAGAACTGCTGGCCACCATCTGCCAGCTGCGCGGCGAACCAGCCGACAACAGCACCCAGCTGGTCACCCGCTACAGCGTGCGGGAAGTCAAACAGCAGCTGCATGTGCTGCTGGTGGAGGACAACGAAGTCAACCAGAAACTGGCACTGGCCATTCTCAGCCGCCGCGGCTGCACCGCCAGCGTGGCAGGTCACGGTGCCGAGGCGCTGGAACAGCTGCAAGCACACAGCTTCGACCTGGTGTTGATGGACATGCAGATGCCGGTGATGGACGGTCTGGAAGCCACCCGCGCATTACGCCAGCGCGAAGCCGCACAGCAACTGCCGCGCCTGCCGGTAATTGCCATGACCGCCAATGCCATGACCGGCGACCGGGAACGCTGCCTGGCTGCCGGCATGGATGGCTACGTCAGCAAGCCGGTGGATGCCCAGCGCCTGTTCGAGGAAATAGAACGGGTACTGAGTGGCGAGGGCACCCTGCCCCAGCATGCGGCCCCGCAGGCCGAGGCCGCCTCCAGCGGCCAGCTGGACTACCAGAAAACCCTGGAAAACTGTGATGGTGATCAGGAATTCCTGCTCACCCTGCTGCAAACCTTTGTGCGCGATGCCCAGTTGCGACTGGAAAAACTGCAGCAGGCTGTCAGCCAGCAACGCATGACCGATATCGCCATGTTCTCCCATGCGCTGCGCGGGGCGGCGCTGTCGATTGGTGCGGCACCGTTTGCGGCCCTGTGTTACCGCATTGAATCCGCCGCCCAGCAGCAATCCGCAGCCGAACTGGAGCAATTGCTGCCCCAGTTGCTGGATTGCCATCAGGCCCTGCTGGTGGAAATCCACCCGTACCTGCCGCCGCAAGACGCCACAACTGGCTGACCACAGCAGGCCGATCAGGACAGGCCGATCAGGACTGGCCAATCAGGGCAGCCAGCGCGCCAGCGGTGTCAGGTCCAGATGCTGCTCCAGCATGTCGGCCAGCCGCTCGATATGCGCCTCGCGGATGGCCGGGTAGTCCAGCGGCTGCGGCGCAGCCAGCCCGGCCCATTGCAACAGCGCGGCCAGGCTTGCCGGTTGATCGAACACCCCGTGCAGATAGGTGGCCAGAATCTGGCCATCGGCGCTGATGGCCCCGTCGCAGCGGCCATCCTCCAGCCGCACCGCAGGCTGCGCCAGTGCCGCACCGGTACTGACCCCCATGTGGATTTCATAGCCGCTCACCGCTGCCGCACCCAGCGTCAGCTGGCCGTTCACCCGCGTCAGCTGCTTGTGCGTGGCCAGCGTGGTTTCCATCTCCAGCCAGCCCAGGCCGTCACTGCTGCCCGCCTCGCCTTCCAGCCCCAGTGGGTCGTGCAGCTGCTGGCCCAGCATCTGCAGACCGCCACAAATGCCGATCAACTTGCCGCCATAGCGCAGGTGGCGGGCAATGGCAGCCTCCCAGCCTGCTGCGCGCAAGCTGGCCAGATCAGCCCGCACACTCTTGCTGCCGGGCAGGATGATCAGGTCGGCAGGCGGCAGCGGCTGTCCGGGCTTGACCAGCAACAGCTCCACTTGCGGGTGCAGGCGCAGCGGATCGAAATCGGTGTGATTACTGATGCGCGGCAACACCGGCACCACCACGCGCAGCGTTTGCTGCGGCGCATGTTCGCCTTGCGGACGATTGAGCGCCAGGCTGTCTTCCGCCTCGATATGCAGACCATTCAGATACGGCAGCACGCCCAGCACCGGCTTGCCGGTGCGCTGTTCCACCCACTCCACGCCGGACTGCAACAGCGCCGGGTCGCCACGGAAGCGGTTGATCACCAGCCCCACCACCCGCGCGCGTTCGCTGTCGGACAGCAATTCCAGCGTGCCCACCAGATGGGCGAACACGCCGCCGCGCTCGATATCCGCCACCAGCACCACCGGGCAGTCCACTGCCTCGGCAAAGCCCATATTGGCGATATCTCCCTCGCGCAGATTGATTTCCGCCGGGCTGCCCGCCCCTTCCACCACGATGCACTGGTATTGCGTGGCCAGCCGGGCGTGCGACTGCAACACCGCCTGCATCGCCACCGGCTTGTAAGCGTGGTAGGACACCGCGTCCATATTGCCCACCGCCCGCCCCTGGATGATGAGCTGGGAACCGGTATTGCTATTGGGCTTGAGCAGCACCGGGTTCATGTCGGTATGCGGCTCCACGCCGCAGGCCAGCGCCTGCACCGCTTGCGAGCGGCCAATCTCGCCGCCATCCACCGTCACCGCACTGTTGAGCGCCATGTTCTGCGGCTTGAACGGGGCCACGCGCAGCCCGCGCCGGGCCAGCAAACGGCAGAAGCCGGTGGCGAAAGTGCTCTTGCCGGCATCCGAAGTGGTGCCCTGAATCATGATGGTTTTGGCAGACATGCTGTTCTCCGGCGCGCATTTTTTCGGGAAGCCCCCTAAAATGACGCTTTTTTCGACCATGGACAGCCAGCCATGCAGCTGTCCTGAAGCCGGCGATTATATAGGCGAGTGATGTGATTTCAGCTGTTTTTCTGTTTTTGGCCGTGGTGCTGGACCGCCTGCTGGGTGAGCCACGGCGCTGGCATCCGCTGGTGGGTTATGGCTATCTGGTACGCAAGGTGGAGCATGCACTTTACCCGGCCTCCCCCCAGACCGAGCCGGTGTGGCGCATGCGTTTGCGTGGCGTGCTGGGCATCAGCCTGTTGCTGCTGCCATTGACCGGCCTGGCCTGCGGGCTGTCACGTTTACCGTGGATCGGGCAGCTGGTTTCGGTCTTGTTACTGTACCTCGCCATTGGCGCACAGAGCCTGCGTGAGCATGCGCAAGCCGTGCTGGATGCGCTGCGCGCTGGTGACCTGCCGCTGGCCCGCTACAAGGTGTCGATGATCGTCAGCCGCAACACCAGCGAACTGGACGAAACCGCGGTAGCGCGCGCCACCATCGAATCGGTGCTGGAAAACGGCAGCGATGCCATTTTTGCTGCCGTGTTCTGGTTTCTGCTGCTGGGCGCACCGGGCGTGGTGCTGTACCGCGCCGCCAATACCCTGGACGCCATGTGGGGCTACCGCAACGAACGCTTTTTGCACTTTGGCTGGGCCGCCGCCCGCTTTGACGATGTGCTCAACCTGATTCCCGCCCGCCTCACCGCGCTGACTTACATCCTGCTGGGCCATACCCGTCAGGGCTGGCAATGCTGGCGCGCCCAGGCCCCCACCTGGTACAGCCCCAATGCCGGGCCGGTGATGGCCGCCGGTGCTGGTGCGCTGGGTGTGCTGCTGGGCGGTGCCGCCAGCTATCACGGCAAGCTGAAACAGCGCCCCACCCTGGGCCTGCAACGCCCGCCGGTGGCCGAGGACATCGCCCGCGCCATCGCGCTGGTACAGCGCAGCCTGTGGCTGTGGGTGGCGCTGGCTTTGCTGGCTGGCTTGCTCAACTGGAGTTTTTCTCATGCTTGAACACGGTGGCGGCATCCTGCGTGCCGCAGAGCAATACGGCATTGCGGTGAAAAACTGGCTGGACCTGTCCACCGGGCTGAACCCGCAAGGCTGGCCGGTGCCGCCCATCAGCCCGCGCAGCTGGCAGCGCCTGCCAGAACAGGACGACGGGCTGGAACAAGCCGCGGCGGATTACTATGGCAGCCCGCTGCTGCTGCCGGTGGCCGGTTCCCAGCCTGCCATCCAGCTGCTGCCGACGCTGCGCCCGCCCTGCCGGGTGGGCATGCTGCCCTTGTGTTATGCCGAACACCCCTGGCACTGGGAACAGCACGGCCACACGCTAAGCCGTCATGCGCCCGAGGACATCGACACGGCGCTTGATGAACTGGACGTGCTGCTGCTGTGCCACCCCAACAACCCCACCGGCACCACCTTTTCCCGCGGCCGGCTGCAAGACTGGCGTGCCCGGCTGGCCAGCCGCGGCGGCTGGCTGGTCATTGACGAAGCCTTCATGGACGCCACACCGGAACACAGCCTGCTGGGTGATGTCGGCCTGCCGGGGCTGATTATCCTGCGCTCGGTGGGCAAGTTCTTCGGTCTGGCTGGCGCGCGGGTGGGTTTTGTGTTTGCCTGGCCGGCCCTGCTGCAACAGCTGGCCGAAGCCATCGGCCCGTGGAGCATCAACGGCCCGGCGCGTGAAGTGGTGAAACTGGCCTTGCAGGACCACGTCTGGCAGCAAACCATGCGCGGGCAACTGGCCCGCGACAGCCAGCGTTTGCAGCAGCTACTGCAAGACCACGGCCTGACTCCGGCAGGCGGCAGCCGCCTGTTCCAGTGGCTACACGGGGCGTACTGCCCGGCCTTGTTCGACTTTCTGGCGAGCAAAGGCATTCTGGTGCGCCGCTTTGCCGATGGCCCCAGCCTGCGCCTTGGCCTGCCACCCGACGAAGCGGGCTGGCAGCGGCTGGAAACCGCACTTGGTCAATGGGAAAAGCCTTGAAAATCAGTCGGCAGAATTCCCATTTACCCGCTTGTCACGTATCATGCCCGCTTCCATGACGGTGCCCCATCGGGGTGAAACGGGAATGCGGTGAGACACCGCAGCTGCCCCCGCAACTGTAAGCGACGAGTCCGCATCACATGCCACCGGCCCATCCGGGAAGGCGATGCCGGGTAAAGAAGCGCGAGCCAGGAGACCGGCCGTCATACGTGTCGACGCAGGCTGAATCCGGGCGGGGTGTACCGGGGGATTGCACGATGCCGCCCACTGCAGGCGGACAGTGCCCTCGCTTGCGGCGACGTATCGTCTCCGAGGGCATCATGCAAGCAGATCTGCGTTCTTCCTTACCTTACAGCGGCAAGCGCCGCTCCCGTCATTTACTGGTGTTGCTGCCCTTGCTGGCAGCCAACCTGCTGGTATGGGCCTGGGCACTCACCGCCTTTGCCGACCACCCGGCCCAGCTGGGCACCGCTTTGCTGGCTTACCTGCTGGGCTTGCGCCATGCCGTGGATGCCGACCATATCGCCGCCATCGACAACACCGTGCGCAAGCTGATGCAGGAAAACCAGCAACCGCTGTGCGTGGGTTTTTTCTTTTCCATCGGTCATTCCCTGCTGGTGATTGCCGCGGTGGCTGCGGTGGTGTTTGCCACCCGCGCGCTGCAAGACCAGATCAACGGCTTCCGTGAAATCGGCGGGGCCATCAGCACCGGCATTTCCGCCTTTTTCCTGCTGGCGCTGGCCGCAATGAACCTGTCTGCGCTGCGCGGCATCTGGCACAGCTTCCGCCGCGCCCGCGCGGGTGAAGCCGTGTGTGACGAGCAGCTCAACATCCTGCTGGGCAACCGTGGCATGCTGTCGCGCCTGCTGCGGCCCTTGTTCCGCATGGTGAGCAAAAGCTGGCACATGCTGCCCATCGGCCTGCTGTTTGGCCTGGGTTTTGATACCGCCACCGAAATCGGCCTGTTTGCCATTGCCTCCTCGCAAAGCGCGGACGGCATTCCCTTGTGGAACATCATGGTGTTTCCGGTGCTGTTTGCCGCCGGCATGGCGCTGGTGGACACGCTGGACAGCATGCTGATGGTGGAAGTGTACGGCTGGGCCTTCATCAACCCCATCCGCAAGCTGTGGTACAACCTCACCATCACGCTGGTGTCGGTACTGGTGGCCGTGTGCATAGGCGGGCTGGAAACCCTGGGCCTGATTGCCGACAAGCTGAAGCTGAGCGGCGGTGCCTGGGATGTGGTGGCCATGCTCAACGACAATCTGGCCCACTTCGGCTATTTCGTGGTGGCCTTGTTTGCCCTTACCTGGGCGCTGTCCGCCGCCATCTACAAGTGGAAACGTTTTGACACCCTGCCCGGCCAACAGGCTGGGTGATTGCCGCGAGAACCGCATGCGACTGCATTACAAACACGTGCTGATGTGTACCGGCCCGCGCTGTACCGAAAACGGCCAGCAGGCCGAGGCCATGTTCAAGCAACTGGGCCAGGCGATTGACGCCTGCGACGGCCTGAAGGTGAAACGCACCCGCAGCCATTGTTTTGCCGTGTGCAAGGAAGGCCCCATCATGGTGGTTTACCCGGAGGGCGTGTGGTATCGCAAGGTGGATGCCAGTGCAGTACAGCGCATTGTCAGCGAGCACCTGCACGGCGGCACACCAGTGGAACCCCTGATTTTCCATCGCCTGGGCACGGGCGATGTCAGCACGGAAAGCCCGCAATGACGCATGACAATACTGGCGGCATCGTGCTGCTCAGCCATGCCGGCACCGACCTTACCGCGCTGGGCCGCGTCCACTGGCCGCAGGATTTCAGCCCGGTGTCCGGCCTTGCCCTGCAACACATCACCGATGAAAACCAGATGCAGCAGTTGCTGGACGGCCCGCTGGCCAGCGCCCGCATCCTGCTGCTGCGCGTACTGGGCCGGGTGCAGGCCATCCCCGCTTTCGATGCCCTGCGCCAGCAGGCGCTGGCACGGCGACAGGCGCTGATCATCCTCAGCGGCACCGGCGAGCCGGACCCGGAACTGGCCGCCCTCAGCACCGTCCCCCCGGCCATCCAGCAGGACGCCAATGCCTACCTGCAAGCCGGTGGCAGCAGCAATATGGCGCAGCTGATGCGCTATCTGTCCGACCGCCTGTTGCTCACCGGCCACGGCTACCTGCCGCCAGCCGCATTGCCGGAACACGGCCTGTATCACCCGGAACTGTCCGACGGCTGCAGCCTGGATGACTGGTGTGAAATTCGCCAGCCCGGCTGGCCCACGGTGGCCATCAGCTTCTACCGTGCCCACTGGCTGAGCGGCAACACCCGCTTCATCGACATGCTGGTGGACATGCTGGCCGAGCGGCAGATCAACGCGCTGCCGCTGTTTACCTCCTCGCTGCGCAGCCAGGATGAGCAGGGCCTGCCTGCCGCGCTGCAACTGCTGCGCGACCCGCGTGCCGGCCAGCCCTGCGTGCTGATCAACACCACCTCCTTTGCCATGGGCGAAGTGAATGCCGAAGGCGCGACCCAGGCCAGCTGGGCAGTAGAAGCCTTCGAACAGCTGGACATCCCGGTGCTGCAAGCCATCACCAGCAGCATGACCCAGGCGCAGTGGGAAGCATCCGAGCGCGGGTTGAACCCGCTGGACACCGCCATGAATGTGGCGCTGCCGGAATTTGACGGCCGCATCATCGGCGTGCCGGTATCGTTCAAGCCGGAAGACCCGGCCAGCAGCGACTACCAGCCACTGCCGGACCGCATGCGCCGTCTGGCCGGCATTGCCGCCCGGCTGGCGCGGCTCAAGCACACCCCAGCAGCGGACAAGCGGGTAGCCTTTATCTTTACCAACTCCAACAGCAAGGCCTCGCAAGTGGGCAATGCGGTGGGGCTGGATTCCGCCGCCTCGCTGTATACGCTGCTGCAGGCGATGCAGGCCAATGGCTACCGGATGGGCCCGCTGCCGGAGAGCAGCGACGCGCTGATGCACAGCCTGATCGACCGCGGCTGTTACGACACCGACTACCTCAGCGCCGAGCAACTGCGCAATGCCGTGGCCCGCGTGCCGCTGGCGCGTTACCAGACATGGTTTGCCGAACTGCCCGCCCCGCTGCAACAACGCATGCTGGAGCGCTGGGGCCAAGCGCCGGGCAAGGCTTATGTGGATGGCGACCAGCTGGTATTTGCCGGCATGGAGCTGGGCAATGCCTTTGTCGCGCTGCAACCGCCGCGTGGCTATGGCATGGACCCGGACGCCATCTACCACACGCCGGACCTGCCGCCCACCCATCACTACTACGCGTTGTACTGCTGGCTGCGCGACGAATGGCAGGCCGACGCCATTGTCCACGTGGGCAAGCACGGCACGCTGGAATGGCTGCCGGGCAAGGGCGTGGGCGTGTCGGAGCACTGTTTCCCCGACGCGCTGCTGGGCGACATGCCGATGTTCTACCCCTTTATCCTGAACGATCCGGGTGAAGGCTCGCAGGCCAAGCGTCGCGCCCATTCGGTCATCATCGACCACCTGACCCCGCCGATGACCACCGCCGACACCTACGGCCCGCTGGCCCAGCTCACCCAGCTGGTGGACGAGTACTACCAGGTGGAAATGCTGGACCCGAACAAGCTGCCACTGTTGCAGCAGCAAATCTGGGACCTGATCAAGGAAGCAAAGCTGGATAGCGATCTGGCCGCCATGCTGGGACACGATCATCATCACCATGATGAACATGAGCACGACCATGACCATCACGCGCATGATCACCATCATCACGCCCACCACGACCATGACGACCATCACCACGGCCATGATCATGCCCACCCGCATGCGCCCAAGGCAGCGCCAGCGGGCTATCGCCTGAGCCAGCCAGCCAAAGCCGGGAAAGCAACGCCAGCCAAGGCAGCCGGCATGCAGTTCCGCCCGGTAGCCAAGGGCGCAGCGCACAGCCATGGCGCGCATGATCATCACCATCATGACCATGGGCATCATCACCATGGACACGGGCACCATCACCACGACCATGATCATCACGATCACGGCCACGACCATGCCCACGAATGGGATGACACGCTGAACGCCGACGGCGTACCGCTGACGCTGGCCAAAATGGAGGGCGTGGATGTGGCCCACCTGATCGAGGACATCGACGGCTATCTGTGCGAACTGGGCGCAGCGCAAATCCGCGATGGCCTGCACATTCTCGGTCAGGCCCCGCAGGGCGAGGCACTGGTGGACATGCTGTGCGCCCTCACCCGCCTGCCCAACCTGGCTGTACCCAGCTTGCCCGCCAGCGTGGCCGCCGCGTTGGGGGTGGAGTGGGAGGCATTGCAGGACGACAAGGGCCGCCGCCTGGAAAACGTGCCCGCCCCGCTGGAAATGAGCAGCCCGCAACTGCTGCACACCCGCAGCGATGCCATCGACCACATCAACCAGCTGGCCCGCCAGCTGGTTGCCCGCTTGCTGGCCCCGGTCAGCTCGCCGCTGCCCGCCATCATTGCCGCCGTGCTGCCGCAGGCCGGTGACAGCCAGGCCCTGCAACAGGTGCTGGCCTATATCCAGCGCGAACTGCTGCCCAATCTGGCGCGCACCCACGAGGAAATCGACAACCTGCTGCGCGGTCTGGCCGGTGGGTATGTCCCGGCAGGCCCCAGCGGCGCGCCCACCCGTGGCATGGCGCACATCCTGCCTACCGGACGCAATTTCTATTCGGTAGACCCGCGCGGCCTGCCCTCGCAAGCGGCCTGGCAGGTGGGCAGCCAGCTGGCCAATGAAATGCTGGCGCGCCACCGCAAGGAAACCGGCAGCTATCCGGAATCGGTCAGCATCAGCGTATGGGGCACCAGCGCCATGCGCACCCATGGCGACGATATTGCCGAAATCCTCGCCCTGCTGGGCGTGCGTCCGCGCTGGCAGGCCGAAAGCCGCCGTGTGGCCGGTATCGAGGTGATTCCGCTGGCCGAGCTGGGCCGCCCGCGCATTGACGTTACGGTGCGCATCAGCGGCTTTTTCCGCGATGCCTTCCCGCAGCTGATTGCGCTGGTGGACGACGCAGTACAGGCGGTGGCCATGCTGGACGAAGACCCGGCTGACAACTACCTGCGCAAGCATTATCTGGACGATATGCGCCAGCAGTTACTGCAAGCCCTGCCCGACCACGCCGCCGAACCGGCGCTGCTGCGCATCTTCGGTGCCAAGCCCGGCAGCTACGGTGCCGGTATTCTGCCGCTGATCAACGAGCAGAACTGGCAGACCGATGCCGACTTCGCCACCGCCTACCTCAACTGGGGCGGCTATGCCTATGGCCGTCAGGTACAGGGGGCCGATGCGCGCGACGCGCTGCGCCATCGCCTGTCCGGCGTGGAAGTGGCGCTACACAATCAGGACAATCGCGAACACGACATCTTCGACAGCGACGACTACCTGCAGTACCACGGCGGCATGATTGCCACCATCCGCAGCCTGACCGGCCGTCAGCCGCGTGCCTTCTTTGGCGACAGCCATAATCCGGACCAGCCGCAAGTGCGCGGGCTGAAGGAAGAAGTGCTGCGCGTGTTCCGCTCGCGCGTGGCCAACCCCAAGTGGATTGCCAGCATCCAGCAGCACGGCTACAAGGGCGGTCTGGAACTGACTGCCACCGTGGACTACCTGTTCGGCTACGATGCCACCGCCCATGTGGTGGACGACTGGGTATACGAGGAACTGGCCGCCCGCTACGCGCTGGACCCGGCCATGCAGCAGTTTTTTGCCGACAGCAACCCGTGGGCGCTCAATGCCATCAGCGAACGCCTGCTGGAAGCCGCCCAGCGCCAGCTGTGGCAGCAGCCCAGGCCGGAAACCCTGGCCGCGCTGCAACAACTGCATCTGAATAGCGAAGCCATGCTCGAAGCGCGTGGCGAACATCCGCAAGGCCGCTCATGAAACAGATTTATCCGTTTGCCGCCATCGTCGGTCAGGAACAACTGAAGCAGGCGCTGCTGCTGTGCGCGGTGGACCCGAGCATAGGCGGTGTGCTGATCCGTGGTGACAAGGGCAGTGCCAAGAGCACCGCCGCACGCGGGCTGGCGGCCATTTTGCCGCCCATCCGCCGCGTGCCGGGCTGTGCCTTCAACTGCGACCCGGCCTCCCCCTTGCCCGAATGCAGCTGCTGTCAGGGCGAACACGCGGTGGCGGAAGATGCCGCCGTCCCCTTCGTCAACCTGCCGCTGGGTGCCAGCGAAGACCGCGTACTGGGCAGCCTGGACTTTGAACAGGCGCTCAAGCAGGCCCGCCAGGCTTTCAAGCCCGGTCTGCTGGCCAATGCCCACCGCGGCCTGCTGTACATCGACGAAGTGAACCTGCTGGCCGACCATCTGGTGGACGTGCTGCTGGACGTGGCCGCCATGGGCGTCAACACCGTGCAGCGCGAAGGCCTGTCCATCAGCCACCCGGCGCGCATCACCTTGCTGGGCACCATGAACCAGGAAGAAGGCGAGCTGCGCCCGCAACTGCTGGACCGCTTTGGCCTGATGGTGGACGTAAGCGCCCCGCGCGATGCCGCCATCCGCAGCGAGGTGGTACGCCGCCGCCTGGCTTTCGAAGCCGACCCGCAGGCTTTTGCCGCCCGTTGGCAGGCCGATGGCAGCGCGCTGCAGGAGCAGATTCGTCAGGCCCAGGCCATGCTGGCCACGGTAACGGTAAGCGAGCACCTGTTCGACTTCATCAGCCAGCTGTGCTGCGAATTCGAAGTGGCCAGCCTGCGCGCCGACATCGTGCTGCACAAGGCGGCACGGGCACTGGCTGCGCTGGATGCGCGGGCACAGGTCAGTGCCGAAGACATCCGCACTGCCGCCATGCTGGTGCTGCCGCACCGTCGCCGCCGCAAGCCTTTCGAGCAAAGCGGGCTGGATCAGGACAAGCTGGACGAGCTGACGCAGCAAGCGCAAAATCCGCCGCCCACCAGCCCAGCCGATGACACCACCACCACTGAACAACAGCCGGGCGAGCAGCAAGACACGCCCGCTGACGACGAGCAGGACCAGCAGTCACCAGCAGATAACGGCAGCGAACAGGTGTTTGCCGCTCGCGCGCCGCAGGACATCGGCACCATCCGCCTGGCCAGCCACAGCAGCGACAGCGAGGCCAGCGGCCGCCGCAGCACGGTGCTGAATGCACGGCGGGGTCACAGCGTGCGCGCCGTGCCCAATGCCCAACCGCAGGCACTGGCACTGGACGCCACCCTGCGCCATGCCATCCAGCGTAATCCGGCGGAATTTGCCGTCACCCGCGCCGACCTGCACGACAAGGTGCGTACGGCAAAACAGGGCAATCTGATCGTGCTGGTGGTGGATGCCTCCGGCTCCATGGCCGCCCAGCAGCGCATGGAACAGGTAAAGGGCACGGTACTCAGCCTGCTGCAGGACGCCTACCAGCGCCGCGACCAGATTGCCGTCATCGCCTTCCGTGGCCGTCAGGCCGAGCTGGTGCTGCCGCCCACCCGTCAGGTGGAGCAAGCCGAACAGGCGCTGCACGCGCTGCCCACCGGTGGTCGCACCCCGCTGCCGCATGCATTGCAACTGGCCGCCACCACGCTGGGCCGTCAGGGTGCGCAGGGCTTGTCGCCGCTATTGGTAGTGCTGAGCGACGGCCGCGCCAATGTGGCACTGGGCGAAGACCATGCCGACCCGTGGCAGCAAAGCCTGCAACTGGCGGGCGAACTGGCCGACGCCGCCATTCCGGCGCTGGTGCTGGATACCGAACAAGCTTATGTGAAGCTGGGCCGCGCCCGCGAGCTGGCCCAGGCCATGCGGGCGGAATACCTGCCGTGCGAGCAGCTGTCCAGCGAACAACTCACCATCACGATTCAGGCGCGACTGGGCTGATGCCGTCGCGCTGCATAAAGGAACAGACATGATTATCTGCATCGGTGCCGGTCCCGGCGATATCGGCTACCTGCCACGCCGCTCGGCCGAGCTCATTGCCAATGCCGACGTGGTGGCCGGTTTCAATGCCGTCATCGACGTGGTGCGCCCGCTGATTCCGGACAGCGCCCAGGTCATCCAGATGGGTTACCGCGATCAGGTGGCCCAACTGGACGAAGTGGCCAAATTGCACCACGCCGGCAAGAACTGCGTGGTGGTATTCATGGGAGACATCCATTTCAGCGGCTTCCAGTATCTGGAGCGGGTGGAACGCGCCTGTGGCCACCCGGTGGAAACCATGCCCGGTCTGTCCTCGGCCCAGGTGCTGGCCTCGCGTGCCAAGGTGTGTTTTGACGAAACCACCTTCATCACCTTCCACCGCCGTGGCGACCTCACCCCGTTCAAGCGCCATCTGGTGCATGTGCTGCAAGACCAGCGCAATGCCATCGTGATTCCCTGTCCCTGGGACGAGGCGCGCTCCTTCATGCCCTGGCATATCGCCGCCTACCTGCTGGAAAACGGCATTCCGGCCGACCAGCAGGTGGAAGTGTGGGAAAACCTCACCCGTGGCGAAGCCGAATGGCACGGCACGCTGGCCGAGTGCGCCGAACACCGCTGCTCGGACATGAGCATCATGCTGATCCGCACCAAAACGCCGATGGCCAGCCAGATCGAGCCCAGCCATTTGCCCACGCCGGAGCAGGCGCAATGAGCACGCAGGACTACAGCATCGTGCTGGCCGGGCATGGCAGCCGCGACCCGGCCGGTATCGCCGAATTCATGGCACTGGTTGAGCTGATGCGCCAGCGTGCACCGCAGCGCCGCATCTACCACGGCTTTCTGGAATTCGCCACGCCCACCATCGACCAGGCGGTGGCAGAAGCCATTGCCGATGGTGCCAAGACGGTGGTGATGACCCCCGGCGTGCTGCTGGCCGCCACCCATGCCAAGAACGACATGCCCAGCGAACTGCTGGCGCTGCAACAGGAACACCCGGACACCGCCTTCCACTTTGGCGCGGCCATGGACCTGCACCCGCGCCTGCTGGAGCTGTGCCGCCTGCGCATCATCGAGGCCGAGGCACGCTCAACGCGCACCGTAGCGCGTGGCGACAGCTGCCTGGTGGTGGTGGGCCGTGGCACTACCGACCCGGACGCCAACTCGGAAATCGCCAAACTCACCCGCATGCTGGAAGAAGGCATGGGCTTTGGCGCATCCTTTGTCTGCTATTCCGGCACCGCCCGCCCGCTGGTGGCCGACGGGCTGAAAGCGGCCAGCCTGCTGGGCTTTGAGCGCATCGTGGTGCTGCCTTACTTCCTGTTCGATGGCGTGCTGGTCAAACGCATTTACGGCGCGGTGGACGATCTGGCCGCGCGCTGCCCGGATATCGAAGTGTTGGCCGCGCCTTATCTGGGCGTGCACGAACATGTGGCCGAGGTGTTTCTGGAACGCGCACAGGAAGGCGTGGAAGGCCGCGCCAGCATGAACTGCTCGCTGTGCAAATACCGGGTGCAGATCATCGGCTTCGAACAGCAAGTGGGCACGCCGCAACAAGGCCATCACGGCAAGGTGCGCGGCCTGCTGGCCAAGGACAACACCCCGGCCGCCGCCCCCGCCTGGCCACCCTATGTGCCGCACCCCATCGAGGCGGAAAGCATGCGCATCATCCGCGAGGGGCGTGACTGGTCGGCCTTTCCGGCAGAACAGCACACCGCGCTGCACCGGCTGGTGCACACCACCGGCGACTTCAGCAGCGTGGACGAGCTGTTTTTCTCCCCCGGCGCAGCCGCCATCGGCATGCGCGCCCTGCTGCGCTGCCGCCGCATCGTCACCGATGTCACCATGGTGGAAACCGGCCTCAAGCGCGCGGTACTGCAACAGCTGGAAGTGGAAACCTGGTGCGGCGTGCACGACCCGGAAACCTATCTGCTGGCCGAGGCCCACGGCCTCACCCGCTCTGCTGCCGGCATCCGCCGCGCCTGGGAAAAGTTTGGCAATGACGTGATCGTCGCCATTGGCGACGCACCCACTGCCATCATGGAACTGGTACGGCTGGTGCGCGAACACGGCTGGCGGCCACAACTGGTGGTAGGACTGCCGGTGGGCTTTGTCGGCACCCGCGAATGCAAGGACGCGCTGCGCGGCCTGCTGCAAGTGCCACGCATCACCAATAGCGGCACCCGTGGCGGCTCGCCGTGGGCAGCCACCATCGTCAATGCGCTGATGATTGACGCCATCGGCCATGTTTACCAGCAGCAACAGGCAGCACAAGAGGCATGACCCACGAACGGCGCGTCCCCTACGACCTGACGGTGCCGGCCCCCAACGGCCTGCGCCGCGGTCGCACCACCGGCAGCTGTGCCACCGCCGCGGTAAAAGCCGCGCTGGCCTGCCTGCTGGACGGGGTGCGCGCCAGCGAAGTGGACATCAGCCTGCCCGACCCGGACTACTACCTCAGCGTGCCGATACAGGCGGTGGACCTGCTGGATGAACACACCGCGCGCGCCGAAGTACTGAAAGACGGTGGCGACGACCCGGACAACACGCACGGTGCCACCATCTTTGCCGAGGTAAGGTGCAATGGCAGCGGCCAGCTGCGTTTTATCGCCGGCGAAGGCGTGGGCACGGTCACCCTGCCCGGCCTGCGCATTCCTCCGGGCGAACCGGCCATCAACCCGGTACCACGGCAGATGATGCAGTGGGCGGTGGCCGAGGTGCTGGCCGGCCGTGCCGACCCCGGTTTTGACCTGGCCATAGGCTGTGTGGAAGGCGGGCGTATTGCCAAGCGCACCTTCAATCCGATGCTGGGCATCGTCGGCGGCATTTCCATCCTGGGCACCAGCGGCATTGTCGAGCCGATGTCACTGGCAGCCTGGATGGCTTCCATCGAGGTGTATATCCGCGTGGCGCTGGGCGATCTGCCTGCCGCCATCGCCTTCACCCCCGGCAAGATAGGCCGAGGCTACGCCGCCGACGTACTGGGCCTGCCGAAAAAGCAGGTGGTGCAGATTGCCAACTTTGTCGGCAGCTCGCTGGAACAGGCCGAAACCATCCTGCAGGAACAAGGCCGGGTGCTGGACACGCTGTGGGTGCTGGGCCACCCCGGCAAGCTGGCCAAGCTGCTGGACCCCACGGTATGGGACACCCACTCCGGCAAAAGCGGCATGGCCATGGGCGATGTGGCACAACTGGCGCAGGAACTGGGCCTGAGCGCGGCGCTGGTACAGGCCATCCGCCAGGCCAATACGGTGGAAAACATCGTGCAGATATTGCAAGGCCATCCGCAGGCGCAAGCCTTCTGGATGGAGATAGAACAGCGGGTATCCACCCGCATGCACAGCCGACTGCCCAGCGCCCGCCGCGTGGCAGTGCGGCTGTTCAGCATGGACGGCACGCCGCTGGGCGCAGCCGCCGGAGACACACATGAGTGAACTGGGACATTTCATTGGCGTGGGCGTAGGCCCGGGCCAGGCCGGGCTGATACCGGTGGCTGCGCTGCAGGCATTGCAGCAGGCCGACATCATCTACCTGCCGCGCGCACGTGGCAGCGAGCAATCGGTGGCACAGCAATGTCTGGCCGGCCTGCCCGTCGACGCCAGCAAATTCCGTGACGTGGAATTCATCATGGACCCGGACCGCAGCCTGCTGGCAGACCACTACGCCGCGCTGGCCGCCAGCGTGGCCGCCGAACTGGAGCAAGGCCGCAACGTCGCCTATCTCACCATCGGCGACAGCATGACCTACTCCACCTACGGCTACCTGCTGGCCGCGCTGCGCGAACGCCTGCCCGGCCTTGCCCACACCACCTTTCCCGGTGTCACCAGCTTTGCCGCCACCGCCTCGGCGCTGTCCTGGCCGCTGGGTGAAGGCAAGGAACGCATGCTGATTCTGCCCTGCCCGGACGACATGGCCGCGCTGGAAGCGGACATCGCCAGCCACGACATCGTGGTGCTGATGAAAATCGGCCAGCGTCTGCCGGACGTGCTGGCCCTGCTGTCGCGGCTGGGTATTGCCCAGCATTGTGCCTTTGCCCGCCGCATCGGCCTGAGCGATGAAATCCTGTGTCCGGATGTCAGCCAGCTGGACGCCTCGGCCAGCGGTTACCTGGCCACCATGCTGATCCGCCGTCAGGCGAGAGAGAAACGTCATTCATGAAAGTCTATTTCATTGGTGCCGGCCCCGGTGCCGCCGACCTGATCACCCTGCGCGGCGCGCGCCTGTTGGGTAGCTGCGGCATGGTGCTGTATGCCGGTTCGCTGGTGCCCACCGACATGCTGCAGCATTGCAGTGAAGGTGCCGAAATCCTCGACACCGCCGAACTGTCGCTGGACCAGCAGGAAGACTGCTACCGCCGCGCCCAGGCCGCCAATATCGACGTAGCGCGGTTGCACTCCGGCGACCCGGCCATCTACGGCGCCACCGCCGAGCAAATGCGCCGGCTGGAAGCCTTGGGTATTGAATACGAAATCGTCCCCGGCGTGTCGTCCTTCACCGCCGCCGCAGCCGCACTGGGCAGCGAGCTGACCCGCCCGGCCATCTCGCAGTCCATCATCCTCACCCGCGTCTCCGGCCGCGCCAGCGCGGTGCCGGAGCTGGAATCCATCGCCCGCTTTGCCGAACACCAGGCCACCATGTGCATCTTCCTGTCCGGCCAGCGGCTGAAATACACCGTGGCCGACCTGCTGCTGCACTACCCGCCGGACACTCCGGTGGCACTGGTGCGCCGCGCCAGCTGGCCAGACCAGTCCATCCACCGCAGCACGCTGGGCAAGCTGCTGGAAGAGGTCAAACAGAAAGACTGGCTGCTCACCACCCTGCTGCTGGTAGGTGCGGCGTTGTCACGCGAAGGCGGGGTGGAATCCAGCCTGTACGCTGCTGGTTTCACGCATATTTTCCGCGATGGCACCGACCGCAAAACCCCGCGCCCGAGCAAGCGCAAGCCGGAACTGGCAGCACAATCGGAACAGGACCCGGAGCAGCAAACCTCGTGAGCCACACCGCCATCTGGACCGTGCGCGAATCGGCGCTGCCGCTGGCGCGGCAACTGGCCCGCGCGCTGGACGCCCCCCTCTACCAGCCCTGGCAACAGCCGGATGACAACGCGCGCCAGCAATTTGCTGCTGTCTTCCACCAGCACCGCCAATGGGTATTGCTGATGGCCAGCGGCATTGCCGTGCGCTATCTGGATGGCCTGCCACAAAGCAAACTTACCGACCCGGCCGTGGTGGTGCTGGACGAAGCCGCGCGCTTTGCCATCCCGCTGCTGTCCGGCCACGAAGGCGGGGCCAATGCGCTGGCCTACCACGTCGCCCGCCTGACTGGAGCCACCCCGGCCATCACCACGGCAACCGAAGCGCTGAAGCCGCTGACGCTGGGCATAGGCTGCCGCCGTGGCAAGAGCGCCGACGCCATCGAACAGGCGGTGTTGCAGGCACTGGCCGGACGCAGCCTCAGTGACGTGCGCGAGGTGGCCACCATCGACCTCAAGGCCGATGAGCTGGGCCTGCTGGAATTCTGCGCCCGTCACGCGCTGCCCTTGCGGGTGATTGCCCGTGCCGACGTGGCCGCCCGCGGCTGGACCGGCCAGCCATCCGCCTGGGTGCAGCAGAACGTGGGGGTGGACGGGGTGTGCGAACCCTGCGCGCTGATTGCCAGCCCGCGCGGGCGGTTGCTGGTGCCAAAGATGGCGCGTGAAGGGGTGACGGTGGCGGTGGTGGAGGATGGGTTTGCTGATTTTGGTGCAGGTGAATGAGGGTTTTTGTATCCGCTCACGCGGATAGTGATTTACATGCCGCTTCCGCGCGGCGGACGGGAAAGAGGGCTTGCCTGGCCAAGCCCTCCTTCACCTCCAAGGCCACCCCACAAGCATGGCCTGCGGCTGCCCGACAGGCCCCGTCCGGTGCGAGGCGCGCCTGAACTCGCGATTTGCTAACGTCAAATCGCTCAGACATTGCAGGCGCTTAAGACCTCGCCCCGGCCACCCGTCGGCATGCTTGATGGGGCCAAGGGTGGCGTCGGCACGGTGGTTCTCTGATCAGAAACACCTGTCGGAGCCGCCCCAGTCCCGTCAGCGCGAGCCGACTCAGTCGTGGCGCTCAGGGTCTTAAGCGGTCGGCTGTCCGAAGCGGTGCGACGGTAGCGCGCCGCAAGTTCCGGCCGCGCCCTGAGCGGTGCGGCT
>NZ_JAYSDA010000016.1:0-101800 GCF_041914625.1 Aquitalea pelogenes
AAGGAATAAAAATAGCAAACAGCTATAACTGGAAAGTTGGGAATCTTGATGGTGACGATGCGCAGAAATTCAGAGGCAGGGGCTTTAAGCAACTAACTTTCTTATCCAACTATGTCAACTACTGGGTATTTATGGGATGGATGAAATTAAAAGACAAAGAGGTTGATTGGTTTAATGATCCTGGATATAAATCCAAGAACAAGGATGCAATGACGAAGCAGGTGCCTTCTATTGACAACCCAGAGATTATCTCAACAAACCCACATTACTGCATCGATAGCGGAGGATTTTATTTAGCTTGTGAGAGACCAAAAATGAAGCCTGTCATGAATGCTGTCAACGACAATACAATAGAAGCAGTTACCCGTGCAATCAATGGCGAGACTAACGGATTAATAAATAGACAAGCGCATACATATCGTGTCAATTACATTATTGGGGACACTATCGATGTGTCAAAGTATTTTAAAGCAGATATATACGCCAAGAGATTCGGCTTTGCACTCAAGGAGAAATAAAATGCATGGCACGTTCCAATTTACCACCAAACTATTTTCATTGTTAATAATATATTGCGTTATGGTTAATAGTTCTCATGCAGCAACCATTTCGATTGATGGTTTAGATGCTTTGGTTTTAAAAAAAACTGAGTTATCTTCCGGAGAAGATGTCAATCTGAATATCATTTACAATGGAAATGTTTGCACATTCCCCAAGACAATATTTTTGACTTCTGCAAAAATATCATCCGACAAAAAATTTGTTATTTTAAATAATAAGCTATTTTTAAATTGGAGAGATATCAAATATTGCAATTTAAACACTGACACAATCGGCCAATTAAATATTAATCCTGATTATTATAATATTGAAGACATCAACGAGCAAAACAATCTAATAGCTTTGTATGTGGACCCTTTATTTGGGTGGCCATATGCAGCTAAAAGAAGTGAAAAATTTACGCTCATGGCCGCACTGGTAGACATGAAAAATCTATCCGAAATTATTTCAATTAAAAAGAAACCATTTTACAATGAAAATCGCACAGACTCGATAGAATTAGATAAACATTCATTTATCAATGCCCTTAGCACTGACAAGGCTTTTTTTTCACCGAATGGAAAATATCTCGCATTAAAATCCAGCGCCATTTCCTGCAAGAAAGGTGCCTACCCTGGCGTATTTGAAACAACCCATTGGAAACAAGTTATTTTTAATGGACCAGATAGCAATAAAAAATGTCGGGCATTATTTCCACAACTGAAGTGACACACCTACGCAAATCGATATACCCTGCGTAAGCCAATATAAACACCACCCCACAGAAGCGGAGGCTTCTATTTATCGTGCATAAGACATGAAGCAATGCTGACAATGACTCGCATTGACAAATCAACAATCAAAATTGTAAAAAATTTAATCAATGGCGGACATATAGGCTTACCTGAAAGAGAGAGCCATACATATCGCATCAACTACGTAATAGGAGATGAAATTGCAATACCAGAAAATTTTTCACACGTGAAATATGCAAACCGCTTCGGCTTTGCCGTCAAAGAAAGACATGAACATGAAAAAATCAAGTAAATTTAATTGCCACTCCATTTTATTATTTACGACAATGGTATTAACAATCAAATCACATGCAACCACCATAAATCTTGAAAGCAAGCCAAGTTTAAAAATAATAAGCACAATATCATCAACAAATCATGAGCTATATATTAATTTAGACAAAATAACGTGCAAAATTAACTATCCATACAGAACAGATGCATTATCTGCAAGATTATCTTCAGATAATGAATTTATTATTCTTAATAACGGAGCATTTGCAAGCATAGGCGACTTGAAGATATGCACCAAAAACGGAATATATTTAAAAGATACTTTAAAAAACAACTCCATCACTCAAGACAACAATAAAAACACAAATTTATTAGTATTTTATATAGACCCAACCATAGGAATGTACGATAAGAAAAGTAAATATAGCTATATCGCAGGGGTAATTATCAATAAAGCAATAAATGGATATGGCACCCTTCCAGATCCATTAAAAATAAATCAAAAACAATTTTTCTCACACGATAGGAGTTCCAATGTAGATTTAGATCGCTCTCTTTTTGCAGGCCCTTATGATAAAGCATTTTTCTCACCGGATGGAAAATATCTCGCATTAAAATCCAGCGCCATTTCCTGCAAGAAAGGCGCCTACCCTGGCGTATTTGAAACAACCCACTGGAAACAAGTTATTTTTAATGGGCCAGATAGCAATAAAAAATGTCGGGCACTGTTTCCTCAATTGAAATAAAAGCAAATTCAAAAACCAAGCAATGCAGTGTGAAAAATCACTTTACGAGAAATTCAATAGCAATATCATGCTGATTTACTGCAACATGACCTATCAGTTTGTAAAATTGCATCTTAAAAATTGAACTTATTAATAGCACCACAATAGCGATCTAGAACAATAAAAATACAGATAACACACCAGCGGATTTCACTTTACCACGAAGGAGAGTGTTAAGTGATACATACTCAAAAAATTAGCAGCTTGGCAATGCATCTTATAATGTTTTTCAGTTTATCGACTCCATCACCCGCCAAGACCACAATAATTTTAAATACAGAACCAAACATCAAAGTACAAAGCGTTACCGTACAAAATGAAAATATCCAAGAAATGGAAATTATTTACAAAGAAAACACATGTCGAATAAAATTTCCATATTGGATTGGACATACATCAGCATCCATCTCATCCGACTCGAAGTTTCTAATTCTAGACAGAAGTGGATTTATAAAAATTTCCGACCTTGAAAACTGCGACAGAAATGATGCATATTTCCAGAAAGCCACCAATACACTTAAAAACGCACAAGTAATGGATGTCAACAATGCAAGCAATTTAATTTTGCTATATATTGACCCAATTTTTGGATTGATGTATGAAAAGAAAAGTAAATTTGACTACCTTGCAGGAATAATTGTTAATGAAGAAATATATGGATACGGCATGCTTCCAGATCCATTAAAAGTAAATCAAAAACAATTTTTCTCATACGATAGAACTTCCAATGTGGATTTGGATCATTCTCTTTTTGCAGGACATAATGACAAGGCTTTTTTCTCACCGGACGGCAAATATCTTGCATTAAAATCCAGCGCCATCTCTTGCAAGAAAGGGGCCTACCCTGGCGTATTTGAAACCACACACTGGAAACAGGTGATTTTTAATGGCCCTGATAGCAATAAAAAATGCCGGTCGTTATTCCCACAACTGAAGTGACACACTTACACAAATCGATATCCCCTGCGTATGCCAAAAAAAGCCACCCCGCAGGGTGGCCAACGCAGAGAGTGACGCTTACGCCAGCAAACGTCAGTCCAGATATCTGAGCCCGGCCTTGGCCAGTGGCTCGCGCATTGCATACATGTCCAGACCCAGCACGCCGGAAGCCAGCCTGGTGCGTTTCTCGCCTTCAAACGACTCGCGCTTTTGCGCCGCCGCCAGGGTTTCCACCGCACGGGCAGCCGGTACGCACACCACGCCGTCGTCGTCCGCCACAATCACATCGCCCGGATGCACCAGCATGCCGGCGCAGACAACGGGAATATTCACCGAGCCCAGCGTGGCCTTGATGGTGCCTTTGCTGCTGATGGCGCGGCTCCATACCGGGAAGTCCATTTCCTGCAGGGTTTTGACGTCGCGCACTCTGGCGTCGATGAAAGGCGGCGCAGCAGCAGGGCTTTGTCAGCCGCGCAATACCAACTGTTCCAGGCCCGTCTAGGCCAGCCGCTCGTGAAAATCCGCCTCACCCAGCCGCCAGTACGCCGCCACTTTCACTCCTTCACGCGGCAGCTGCTTTTCTTCCAGCAGTATGCTGCGCGCCTGACGCATCAGCCCACCCTCGCCCGCGCACCAGGCAAAACCATGGCCGTCCGGTACTTGCCAGCCACGTAGTGCCGCCAGCAAGGCCTCGCCATCGGCCAGCTGGCTGACACTCCAGTTAGCCTGTTGCGGCAGTGCCCAGCTGTCATGGCTGTCAGCACGCAGCAAGATCACCTCGACATGGGCGCTGGGCGGCAGCTCGGCCAGTCGGCGACGGATGGCCGGCAGGGACGAAGCATCGCCCACCAGCAAATGCCAGTCCTGCTGCGCCGGGATGATCATCGACCCCTTGGGCCCGGCGATGATGGCCTGCATGCCCTCCTCGGCCTGCTGTGCCCAGCTGGCGGCGGCACCGTGGCCGTGCAGTGCGAATTCCAGCGTCAGCTGCCCATCCTCTGCCGTGGCAGCCAGCGGGGTGTAGTCGCGCATCACGGTATTGCCCTGCTCATCCTGAAAAATGAACTTGATGTGGTCATCAAACGACTGCGACTGGAAACCCTGCAGCGTCTCGCCGGCAAAGGTGATGCGGGCAAAGCCGTCGCCGCTGCGCTCTACCTTGCGGACGGTGACATTGCGTTTGGCCAGTTCATATCTGACCCGCTCGATGCGGTGTTGCGGCAAAATGGTGGTCATGGCGACTCCAATTGATTGATAATATCACCTAATATGCAAAATAAAGTTGACCTTGTCAACAATGTTGACGATACCGCCGAGCAGATTTTCGAGGCCATCCACACCCTGATGCATCAATACCGCTCGCGCCAGTTTGCCGCGATCCGGGACGATGCCCTGGGGCTGACGCATATGGAAGGCAAGGTGCTGGGTTATTTCTGCCGCCATCCGGGTAATACCCAGAGCGACCTCGCCCAGCACTCCGGACGTGACAAGGCCCAGCTCACCCGGCTGATTGCCCGCCTGAAGGAAGCCGGGCTGCTGGAAGCCCGCGCCGATGCGCAGGACCGGCGCAGCATGCGCCTGTACCTGACCGAGGCCGGGCAGACGCTGCATGCCACCTTGCATCAGCACGGCCGTCTGCTGGCTGCCCGCGCCATGCAGGGTATTGCGCCGGAGCAGGCCGAGGCATTGCTGCAAGCCTTGCAGCACATCCGCCACAATCTGGAGCAGGACAGCCCGGACAAGTCCTGTGACAAGCATTGCGACAAGACCTGAATACATGAAAAAACGGCCCCGAGGGGCCGTTTGGGTTTTGTTGCGTGCAGTGCACGCCTACTGGACCGGGAACGCGAACTGGCGCGCTTTGCCAGCCATTAGGCAGTGCGCAGGACAGCAGCGTGTCGCCGGTGGCCTGCTGCTGCCTTGCCAAACAGGGATTGCGCCGGGATGGCGCTATGCAGCAAGATGGACAGCCCACCTGTTTATGGAGTCTTGCCGCATGATCAGCCATCTCGACCACCTTGTCCTCACCACCGCCCGACTGGATGACTGCCTGGCGTTTTATTGTGACGGCCTGGGCATGACGCTGGAGAAATTCATTGGCGGCACCCCGCCGGTGGAGCGGCTGGCACTGAAGTTTGGCAGCCAGAAAATCAATATCCACGTGCAGGGCAAGGAGTTCGAGCCCAAGGCTGCGCTGCCCACTCCCGGCGCACTGGACCTGTGTTTCATCGCCAGCCAGCCGCTGGACACGGTGATGGCCCGCCTGCAGGAAAAAGGGCTGGCCATCATCGAAGGGCCGGTAGGCCGTACTGGTGCCACCGGCAAGATCCGCTCGGTTTACCTGCGCGACCCGGATCAGAACCTGATCGAAATTTCCGAATACCTGTCCTGACCATCCGGTCGTTCAGACCGTCTCCTGCCAGCGCTGGCGTATGGCTTCCAGCTCGGCCCTCAAACCGAGGAAGCAGGCCGCCAGCGCCGGGTCGAAGTGCTTGCCTGCTTCACTGGCGATCAAGTCAAACGCTTTATCCGCGCTCCAGGCTTCCTTGTAGGGCCGTTTGCTGGTCAATGCGTCGAACACATCGGCAATGGCCACAATGCGCGCTGCCAGCGGAATGGCTTCACCCTGCAAACCCTGCGGATAACCCGTGCCATCCCAGCGTTCGTGATGGCTGAGCGCAATGGTGGCGGCCATCTGCAACAGGCTGGATTTGTCTTCACCAATGATGCGGGCACCGATTTCGGCATGGCTGCGCATGATGTTCCACTCATCCGCATCCAGTTTGCCCGGCTTGAGCAGGATGGCATCTGGAATGCCGATCTTGCCGATATCGTGCATGGGCGCGGCATTGAGCAACTCGTCGGCAAAGCGCTCGCCATGACCGGCCGCCAGCGCCAGCAACCGCGAGTAATGGCTCATGCGGATGACGTGCAGGCCGGTTTCGTTATCCTTGAATTCGGCCGCCCGGCCCAGCCGCTGAATGATCTGCAGCCGGGTTTCCACCAGCTCTTCCACCCGCACCAGTGACAGATGGGTGCGCACCCGCGCCAGCACGATGGGCGGGCTGACCGGCTTGCTGATGTAGTCCACGGCACCGGCGGCAAAGCCTTCCGCTTCGTCCTTGCTGTCACTCAGCGCCGTCACGAAAATCACCGGCAGCGCAGCCGTCTGCGGGTTCTGCTTGAGCTGGCGGCACACTTCCAGCCCGGTCATGCCAGGCATCATCACATCCAGCAGGATCAAATCCGGCCTGGACGCCGCTGCCAGTTGCAGGGCCTTCTCGCCATCGCGGGCAAACAGCAGGCGGTAGTGGTCCTGCAGGATGTGGCGCAAGACTTGCAGATTATTCGGTTCGTCATCCACCAGCAGCAGGCAGGGGCGCGTGTCTTCGATAGGGCTCATGGTGCTTCCGTTTCTCCGGCGGCGTCCGGCAGTAGTGCATGCGCAGCCTTCAGGGCTGCGTCAAAATCAAAATCATCCAGCGCAGCCTGCAAGGCTTGCAAGCTGGCGGCGGGCAATAAGCCGGCCAGCGCCTGCATGGCTTCATCGTCCAGGCTGGCAGTAGCGCAGGCAGCCATCACCCGTTGCAGCCAGGGCCGGGCGGCGGCAGGCAATGGCGCGGCTGTGCTGTCTGCCACCTCGGTGACAAGCGCGGTGCCGGATGCAGGCAAGGCGGCGGCCACGCCGGCCATGATGTTGTCAATGGCATCGGCCTGTGCCGGGCTGCAGGCAGCGGCCTGCTCCACTGCGGCCAGCTGTTGCTGCAACTGCATCAGGCCCAGATTGGCCGCCAGGCCACGCAGGCGGTGCGCCTGCTGGCGGCAACTGGCGGCATCGGCCTCTGCCAGCGCAGCCAGCTGCGGCTGATTGTCGGCCAGAAAACGGCGGATACGTTCCACCAGCACCTCACGCTCGCCCCAGCGCGCCAGTGCGCCGTCCCAGTCGATGAGCACAGCCTGCTGGCCAGTACTGTGGCCGACATCGGCCATCGTGCCGGACAGGCCGGTGACGCGGGCAATTTCCTGCCGCAGGCTGGCCATGTCCAGCGGTTTGACGGCAAAGCCGTTCATGCCGGCGGCTTCGGCATCCTTGCGGTCCTGACTGAGCACGCTTGCGGTCAGGGCAATCACCGGCGTGGATGCTTGTCCGCTGCGCGCTTCCTGCGCCCGCAACTGGCGGGTGGCTTCCAGCCCGTCCACTTCGGGCATCTGCACATCCATCAGCACCACATCAAAACGCTGGGCCGCGTGCAGGGCCACCGCCTCCGCCCCGCCGCTGGCGGTGCTCACCTGCAGGCCTTCGCGTTGCAGCATCAGTTGCAGCAGTTCCAGGTTTTCCGGCACATCATCCACCGCCAGCACCCGCAGCGGCGGCAAGACCTGCGTTGGCGCCGCGCTACCGGCTGGCAGGCTGCCACGGGCGGTTTGCAGCGGCAGGCTGATGTCAAAGGTGGAACCCACGCCCAACTGGCTGCGTACCTGAATGCTGCCGCCCATCAGCTCCACCAGCTGGCGGGCAATGGTGGTGCCAAGCCCGGTGCCGCCAAAGCGGCGCGCCATGCTGGCATCCGCCTGGCTGAACGGGGCGAAGATGCTGTCCAGCCGGTCTGGCGCAATGCCGATGCCGCTGTCGCTGACAGCGATGTGTAAGCAGTCAGCCTCGCAGCGCACCTGCAGCGCCACCTGGCCCTGTTCGGTAAACTTGACGGCATTTCCCAGCAGATTGGTCAAAATCTGCCGCATGCGCAGCACGTCGCCATACAACAGCTGCGGGCAATCGGCGGCGTAGTCCAGTTGCAGCGCCAGCTGCTTGTCACGTGCCTGCAGGGCAAAGGCATCCACCAGTTGCTGGCACAGCTCGTGCAGCGAGTAATCCGCCTCATCCAGTTCCAGCGCACCGCGCTCCAGTTTGGCGGTATCCAGCACGCCATTGAGCAGGCCCAGCAGTGCCCGCGCGGACTGGTTGATGGTTTGCAGGTGGCGGCGCTGCTCCGGCTGCAAGCTGCCGTCCAGCAGCAGCTGGGCAAAGCCGATGATGGCATTCATCGGGGTGCGGATTTCATGGCTCATATTGGCCAGGAACATGCCCTTGGCCGCCGCTGCCTGCTCGGCGCGGTCGCGCGCGGCCATCAGGTCCTGCTCCATATGCTTGCGGTCGGTCACGTCGCTGGCCAGCTTCACCACTTTGCAGGGCTTGCCGTCCAGATCCAGAATCGGGTTGTACACCGCCTGAATCCACACCGGACGGCCATCCTTGGCGTAACGCAAAAATTCGCCGCTTTGAAACTTCCCCGCGCGCAAATCGGACCAGAAAGTCTGGTATGCAGCTGAGGCGGCTTCTTCCGGCTGGCACAGCACGCTGTGATGCCTGCCTTGCAGCTCGTCCAGCCGGTAGCCGGTAAGTGCCAGAAAACTGTCATTGGCGGTGAGGATGTGGCCATCCATGTCGAACTCCACCACCGCCAGCGCCTGGCGGATGGCATACACCACGCCTTCGTACTCCGCCGCACGCAGGCGGCTTTCGGTGATGTCTATCATCACCCCGTCTATCCACTGTGGCTGTTCGTCCAGGTCAAACACGATGCCCGCGCTTTCCGACACCCAGCGCTCGCCACCCGCCATGTGAAACAGCCGGTACTCCACCACGTAGGATCGACCCTCGCTGACTGCCTGGCTCACGGTATCGCGCACGCGCTGCACATCATCCGGGTGCATGATGGACAACAGGCTGATGCTGCCATCCAGAAAGCTGGCTGCCGGCCAGCCGCACAGCTCGGCAATGCTGTCGCTGATGAAGATCTTGCTCCAGTCCTGATCCACCCGGCTGCGAAAGGCCACGCCGGGCATATTGGCAATCAGGGTGCGGTACTGGCTTTCGCGCAGCTTGAGTTCGCGCTCCATGGCGGTGCGTTCGCTGATGTCGGTGACAAAGCCGACAAACATCGGCTCGCGCCCCGTATCCACCCGGCCTACCGCCAGCCGGATGGGAAACACCGACCCGTCCTTGCGGCGCGCACTCACCTCGCGCCCCACACCGATCACCCGGGCATCGCCGGTCTGCAGATAATGCGCCAGATAGCCATCGTGGCCGGAGCGGTAAGGTTCGGGCATCAGCATATTGATGTTGCGGCCCACCAGCTCGGCAGACTGCCAGCCGAACAGCAACTCGGCGGCCCGGTTCATTTCCAGCACCCGGCCACGCGCATCCATGCTGATGATGCCGTCCACCGCCGTGTCCACCACCGCCTGCAAGCGCGCCTCGCCTGCGGTCTTTTCCGCCGCCAGCTGGCGATAGCGCAACAAGGTATTACCCGCCAGCACCAGCACCCCGGCACACAGGGTGAGCAAGGCCACCACCGCCGCCATCTTGCCGTTTTCCGCCACCACCCGGCCGGCCGGCTCTGCCACGCCGATGAAGCGGGCCGACAGCATGCCGCTGTAGTGCATGCCGGCAATGGCAAAGCCCATGATGCAACCGGCCAGCAGATTGGTTCTGCCCTCGCCCAGGCGGGCCAGCTGGCGCAGGCCGAAGCGTATCCACAGCGACAGGGTGGCCAGCAAAATGGCAATCAGCAGCGAAAACACGAACCAGCCCGGCGCGTAGCGCAGGATGGGCGCCATCTGCATGGCGGCCATGCCGGTGTAGTGCATGCCGCCTATCCCCGCCCCCACCAGCAGGCCGCCCAGCAACAATTGCGGGCGGCTGACACGGGAGGACGCCAGCATGTTGAGCGCCACCCAGGACGCACAGAAAGCCGGCAGGATGGATAGCAAGGTCAGTTGCAGGTCGTAATGCACCGAGGTGCACAAATCAAAGGCCAGCATGCCGACAAAATGCATGGCCCAGATGCCGATACCCTGGAACAGGGCACCGCTGAGCAGTGCAATCTGGCGCAGGCCAGTTGACAGTGTGCGTGCAGCCAGCCCGGCCATGTACAGGGTGACGACCGAGGTGACAATGGCCACCAGCACGGACAGGGCCACCAGCCAGGGCTGATAGATGCCGGGCAAGAGCGGCAGTGTGCGGCTGTCAGAGAAGATGAAAAAAGCGTCAAGCATGAGGCAAGGCCAGGTCGGAGTGGAAGGTTGGCCACCGGAGCAAGCGGTGACCTACAGACATATAAAGCGGCGCATGGCACCAGACATCGTCACAGGCTGGAAGGCAGAGCGGCCGGTTTGCCAAAGAAAAAGCCTTGCAGTTCGTTCACGCCCAGCATGCGCATTTTTTCTGCCTGTTCCAGGGTTTCTATGCCTTCGGCAATCACGCGTATCTTCAGCCGCCGGGCAATGAACACCACGGCCTCGATGATGGCGATGTTCTTTTCGTCTTCGGACTGGATAAAGGCCTTGTCGATCTTGATGGCGTCAATCGGCAGCTCGCAGATGCGCGAGAACGAAGAATAGCCGGTGCCGAAGTCATCAATGTGAATTTCCACCCCCAGCTGCTTGATCTTGAACAGCGCCTGTTTCACCAGCGCGATTTCGTCTTCGTGGAACACGCTTTCGGTCAGCTCGACAATCAGGTTTTGCGGGGCAAAGTCGCCGCTGGTAAACAGCATCAGCTTGTCGACAAAGTCCTCCTGCAGCAGCTGGTAGAGCGACACATTCACCGCCACCTTCACCGGCTTGCCCGCCAGTTGCTGCAGCAGCGGCTGGGCAGCCATGGCCTGATGAATCACCCAGTCACCCAGCTCCACGATGATGCCGCTTTCCTCGGCCACCGGGATGAACTCCACCGGCGAGATATCACCCAGCTTCGGGTGCGCCCAGCGCGACAGGATTTCACAGGACGCCAGCGTATGGTCCGCGGCGGAGACAATATTGTGGGTGACGATGGACAGCTGGCCATTGCCAATGGCCATGCGCAGGTCCTGCGCCAGCGTGGTCTTGCGTCGCAGTTGCTCGCGCATGCCGGGGGTGAAGAACACCACATGGCCGCTGTGACGCGCCTCACCGGCAGCAATGTCGGCATACAGAAACAGATTGTTGGGGTTGTCACAATCCTGCTCGGACACCGCGCCGATATTGACGTCCACGCAGATGGTCTTGCCCGCCACCTGCATGCGCTGGCTGATTTCCTGCTTCAGCATGACGCCCACTTCCTCCGGGGTCAGCGCACCCTCCCCCAGCCGGGAAAAATAGAAAATGAACTCGTCGCCACCCCAGCGCCCCACCTGGCAGTCGACATTGCCGAAAATGTCCTGGTTCAGCTGCGACGCCAGCGCTTCCAGCCGCTGCGCCACCTGGCGCAGCACCATGTCGCCAGCCTCGTGGCCCATGCCGTCATTGATTTGCTTGAAGCGCGCCAGATTGATCAGGAAAACCGTGACATTGCCGGGGGTGATGCCAAAGTACTTCACCAGATTGAACACGCCATGGCGGTTCAACAGGCCGGTCAGCTCGTCGTAATACGCCAGGCGCAGCAAATCCTTGCTTCTTTCCTCCACCCGCGCTTCCAGCGTGTCGTTTTCCCGCTTCAGCTCTTCGGTCAGGGAAGAAAGCTCATCCAGCAAACCCTTGTTGGACAGGGACAGGCCGATGCTGCGGCGGATCAGCTTGTGGTTGTTATGGTGGGTAATCATCATCACCCAGGCAAAAATCACCCCCATCACGGCAAGCATGACGTGCGACTGGATGCCGGACTGGAACAGCCGGATACAGGCCGGCACCAGCAGCAGCAGGATATAAGCCTTGCCGGCAATCCTGAGCGAGGACAAGGTGCCGGTGGCCCCACCGGCCAGCGAGGACAGGATAACGATGATGGCAAACTGCTGCGCGCCCTGGTAATGCGCAATGCCCCACCAGCCCAGTACCGCCCAGAGTCCGGCGGCGCTCACCAGCCCCAGGCTCAGGTAGAAGCTGTCGGCCAGCAGGAAGGTATGGGTTTTGCGATAGCGTCTGGCTGCATGCAGGAACTGGACAAAACGCAGGGCGGTGAGTGCAAGTGCCGCGCCGGACCATTGCAGGACAAAACCGGATGTGTCGTCAGACAGGATATAAGTAATGGCCAGAATGGCTGCCAGATTCACCAGCAAGCCAACTGCATAATTCTTTAATGACTCGCGCCATATTCTTTCAAGCATGCCTTGCTGCATAAACCGCCTTATCAATGACTGGGCCCTGTCGCGCCGGCTTGGTGGCAAACGTGATGACAGCTGCTGACTGCTGCCACGGCCAGGCCGGGCTGGTGCAGGAAGATGCTGCGCATGACGCTGGCTGTAAACTGCCATTATAAGCGCTGCCAGCAGGCTGTTATGCCATCGGCGACAAATTTTGCAGTGGTGACGGTGAATGAAATCCCGGCCCGGCTCAGGCATCCGCACACAGCTGGCGCAAGGCTTCGGCAAATTGCAGCAAGGGGCGGGACTGTGCGCCGGCACGGGTAAACATGGCAATCGGCGGCAAGGTCCAGTCAAACGAATACGGCACAATGGCCAGCCCGGCAGTACGCACCAGTTCTTCGGCGATATCCGCCGGCACAATCGACACCGCCCGCTCGCTGGCCACAATCATCTCGCCAATCAGCTTGGACGAATAACTCTCGACAATGGGCGATGGCGGTGCCACCCCGGCGGCCAGAAAAATGTCGGCCACCTGCTCGCGCATCGGCGTATTGGGTGCGCCCAGAATCCAGTCCAGCGCCACCAGTTGCTGCCAGTCCAGCCGCACCCGGCCCAGCTGGGCCGCCAGTCGCCGGCTGGCAATCAGCCGTGGTTGCTGGCGGTACAGCAGGCTGAACTCCACCCCGGCCAGATCCACCGTGGACGAAGCCCGGCCAATCACGATATCCAGCGTATGGTCCTGCAATTGCGGCAACAGCTGGTCGCTGGTGCCTTCGTGAATGGTGACAGTCAGGCCCTTGCTGTCCTCCGGCATGGCGCGGCGGATGGCCGCCGACAACAAACGCCCGGAAATGAAAGGAATCACCCCCACATGCAGGTGGGCATCAAAACCGGCCACCGCGCTTTCCATGTCGCGCACCAGATGCCCCAGGTCGTGAATCATCGCCTGGGCCCGTGCCAGCACCAGCTTGCCCAGCGCCGTGGGCGCCATGCCGCGCACCGAGCGGTCGAACAAGGGCGCGCCGAACATGCTTTCCAGTTCGGCCAGCGCACTGGTGATGGCCGGCTGGCTGCTGGCCATTTGTTCAGCTACCCGCGTCAGGGAACCGTACTGCCGGATATTCAGCAGCAGGATCAGATGCCGCATTTTCAGGCGCGAACTCAAGCGGCGCAGCACTTCTTCGCCATTAATGCCCGTCATATCGCCGCATTCCATAAGGTAAACATTATGGGATGATAGTAAATCAAAATAACCAGCTTATGTTTACTGCCTAGAATGGCCACATTCGCAGGGGCAGACCACCTCACCCCTGGCAGCCAACCGGGCGATGCGGCACAGCACAGACAGCCACCAGCCCACCTCACTGGAGAAAATGCGTCATGGATACCACCGACCGTCAGGCAGCACTGGATTACCACGAATTTCCCACCCCGGGCAAAATCGCCGTCAACGCCAGCAAGCCACTGGTGACCCAGCGCGACCTGGCGCTGGCCTACACCCCCGGCGTGGCCGCCGCCTGCGAAGAAATCGTCGCCGACCCGCTCAATGCCAGCCGCTTTACCGCCCGTTCCAATCTGGTGGGTGTCATCACCAACGGCACCGCCGTACTGGGCCTGGGCAATATCGGCGCACTGGCCTCCAAGCCGGTGATGGAAGGCAAGGCCGTGCTGTTCAAGAAATTTGCCGGTGTGGACGTGTTCGACATCGAAATCAACGAAACCGACCCGGACAAGCTGGTGGACATCATCGCCAGCCTGGAATCCACCTTTGGCGGCATCAATCTGGAAGACATCAAGGCCCCGGAATGCTTCGAGGTGGAGCGCAAGCTGCGCGAACGGATGAAGATTCCGGTCTTCCATGACGACCAGCACGGCACCGCCATCACCGTGGCCGCCGCCTTCATCAACGGCCTCAAGGTCGTGGGCAAGGACATCCGCCAGGTGAAGGTAGTCACTTCCGGTGCCGGTGCCGCCGCCCTCACCTGCCTGGACCTGATGGTGCACCTGGGCCTGCCGCTGGAAAACATCTGGGTGACCGATATCGAAGGCGTGGTCTATCAGGGCCGTACCGTGCTGATGGACCCGGCCAAGGCGCGCTTTGCCCAGCCCACCGACGCCCGCACCCTGCGCGAAGTCATTGCCGGTGCCGATGTATTCCTCGGCCTGTCCGCTGGCGGCGTGCTCAAGCCGGACATGGTGGCGCAAATGGCCGCCCGCCCGCTGATTCTGGCGTTGGCCAACCCGGCCCCGGAAATCCTGCCGGAAGAAGCCCATGCGGTGCGTGACGACGTGGTGATGGCCACCGGCCGTTCCGACTACCCCAACCAGGTCAACAACGTGCTGTGCTTCCCCTATATCTTCCGTGGTGCGCTGGACGTAGGTGCCACCACCATCAGCCGTGAAATGGAAGTGGCTGCGGTGTACGCCATTGCCGGCCTGGCCGAAGAAGAACAGAACGAAGTGGTGGCCGCCGCCTATGGCAGCTACGACCTGTCCTTTGGCCCGCAATACCTGATTCCCAAACCGTTCGACCCGCGCCTGATCGTGCGCATTGCCCCGGCCGTGGCCAAGGCGGCAATGGACAGCGGTGTGGCCACCCGCCCGATTGCCAACCTCGACGCCTATACCGAGCAGCTGCAACAGTTTGTCTACCACTCCGGCAGCTTCATGAAGCCGCTGTTTGCCGCCGCCAAAAAGCTGGTGCGTGAAGGCGGCAAGACCCGCATCGTGTTTACCGAAGGCGAGGACGAACGCGTGCTGCGCGCGGTGCAGGTCATCGTGGATGAAAAACTGGCGCGCCCCATTCTGGTGGGCCGTCCGGAAGTGCTGCTGGCGCGTATCGAAAAATTCGGCCTGCGCCTGCGTCTGGGCGAAGACGTGGAAGTCACCAACCCGGAATACGACGAACGCTTCCACCAGTACTGGACCAGCTACTGGGAGCTGATGTGCCGTGATGGCGTGACCAAGGAAATGGCCCGCGTGGAAATGCGCCGCCGCCTGACCCTGATTGGCGCGATGATGGTGCGGCTGGGCGACGCCGACGGCATGATCTGCGGCACGGTGGGCGGCTATCAGGACCACCTGCACTACATTGACCAGGTCATCGGCAAGAAGCCCGGCTCGGACACCTACGCCGCCATGAACATCCTGCTGCTGGAAAAACAGACCGTGGCGCTGGTGGACACCCACGTCAACGACAACCCCACGGCCGAACAGATTGCCGAATTCACCGTGGCCGCCGCCGAGGAAATGACGCTGCTGCACATGAAGCCCAAGGCCGCACTGCTGTCGCGCTCCAACTTCGGCTCCGGCAGCTCGGCCTCCGGCAGCAAGATGCGCCAGGCGCTGGAACTCATCCGCCAGCGCGCCCCGGAACTGGAAGTGGACGGCGAAATGCACGGCGACTGCGCACTGGACGAAGCGCTGCGCATGAATATCCTGCCGATGTCACGCCTGAAAGGTGCCGCCAACCTGCTGGTCTGCCCCAATGTCGACGCCGGCAACATCGCCTACAACCTGCTGAAGACCGCTGCCGGCAGCAATGTGGCCGTCGGCCCCTTCCTGCTGGGTGTCAATGCACCGGTAAACATCCTCACCTCCAGCTCCACCGTGCGCCGCATCATCAATATGGCCGCGCTCACCGTGATGGAAGCCAACCGCCAGGCTGACTAAGCCTGACCGGGCTGCAGCAGGCCACCCCGCCCGCAGCAGCCTGTCCCCGCCAACAGGGAAATCACCTCACGCAGCAGGCTTTCATGCCCGCTCGCCATCCTCTGGCAGCGCATGCTCGCACACCCTGTTCCGCCCCTGCTGCTTGGCCTGATAACAGGCGGCATCCGCCAGATTCAGCCACTCATCCCAGCTGCGGCCGGGGCCATCCAGCCAGACCAGACCAATACTGACGGTGACCTTGCATTTTTCACCCGCCAAGTCGATTTCCTGCGCAGCCAGCTGCAAGCGTAGTCGCTCGGCCAGGCTGCGGGCCTCGGCCTGACTCACCTGCGCCAGGAAAATGACAAACTCCTCGCCGCCAAAGCGGGCAATCAGGTCCTGCTCCCGCAATGTGGCTTGCAGCGCCTGCGCAGCCACCGCCAACACCCGATCCCCACCCAGATGGCCAAAGCAATCGTTCACGCGCTTGAAGTGGTCGACATCCGCCATGATGATGGCGTTACCCGCCTCGGCCTGCGCAGGCAAGCGGGCAAACAGGTAACGGCGATTCCCCACGCCCGTCAGTTCGTCCCGTTCGCTGGCCTGCCGCAGCCTGACTGCAGAGCGCTCGGACAGAATGGTCAGCACCAGCAACACCAGGGTGAAATTGCAGATGATCTGCGCGAAGAAAGCCCAGGACAGCAGTTGCCGGGACCAGGCACTGCTCACTATCCAGTAACACTCGCTGCCATACAGCAGGGCACTGACCAGCAGCGTCAGGCTAAGCAGCAGTCTGGATGCCAGCGGCTCTGCACGACGGTCATGCCACATGCAGAATGCCGCCGCCAGCAGGAAGGAAAACGCATTGAAATGAAATACCGCCGCACGCTGCTCATTGTGGGCGATAAAGCCGGTAAACATGCCGACCAGCAGCCACAGCAGCGGCACCAGGGCCACCCGCAGCCGCCAGGCACGCCAACGCGGGCTGCTCAGCTCGGCCAAACCGCTCCACAGGGCAGCATAGCCGCCAACGCCAAGCACAAAATGCACATACCGCCACAAGAACGGCCAGGGCAGCAGCTCAAGCTCGCTCAACCCCGCCAGCACACCCCCGACCGCCAGCACCGCCAGCGCCAGCGCAATCCGCCCAAGCCCGGTTTCATTGCGCTGGTGACGCCATGCATTCAATACGGCGCAGGTGCCGGCAATCAACGATGTCGAATACAAAAACAGCACCGTTGGCAGATCCAGCATCAGCATGGAAATGGAATTGCTCATAAACTCGCCCTTGATGACTCACTTCACGGTTGGCGAGCGGGCATGCCGGTTCTCTTGATCCAATCCATTCATCGTGCATAGCCCGTCATGCTAGCACAGCTGTTTTGCAGTGCTGTTTACCAGTAGAAAATCACGTCAGTACCATCCAGGCCCTCACCCCTCAGCCAGGCGCGCACGCAAGCGCGGGGCGGCAAAGTCCAGAAAAGCGCGCAGCTTGATGGGCAGCCTGCCCTGCGCCGCATACACCAGGCTCACCGGCCATGCAGCTGGCTCATAATCCGCCAATACAATCTGCACCCGCCCTTCACGCCTTGACGGTTCGCACTGGTAGGACAGCACACGGGTAAGGCCAAGGCCGCCGCAGGCGGCATCCAGCGCCGCCTCGGCACCGTTGACGACAAGCCGGGGGTTGATGGGCACCAGCGAAACCGCATCACCTTTATAGAACGGCCAGGCTTGCGTACCGGCCAGCGCGTCATAGTTGATGCAGTCGTGCTGGCGGATATCCTCCGGCACCGTAGGCAGGCCGCGCTGCGCCAGATATTCCGGGCAGGCACACACCACCTGACGCACTTCTCCCACCCGGGTGGCCACCAGGCTGCTGTCCGGCAGCGGGCCAATGCGCACCGCCAGGTCGATATGCTCCTCCAGCAAATGCGACACCCGGTCGCCCAGTTGCAGGCGGATATTGATATCCGGGTACGCCTTGAGAAAGTCCACCACCACCGGGGTGACATGCAGACGGCCAAACACCACCGGCGCAGTGATGACCAGATCCCCCTTGGGCGCGGCATATTCGCCACCGGCGGCGCGTTCGGTTTCGTTGACATCGTCCAGAATGCGCCGGCATGCCTCCACATAGCTGCGTCCGGCCTCGGTCAGCGCCACATGCCGGGTAGAGCGCTGCAATAGCTGTACGCCCAGGTAGCTTTCCAGCTCCGCCACCTTGCGGCTGACGGTGGCCAGCGGCAGCCCAAGCCGCCGCGCCGCTGCCGAAAAACCACCGGCATCCACCACCGCCACCAGCAGCGCCATTGCTTCCAGTCTGTCGGCCATATTCTCGATTTCCGGGATAGTGATTCCATATTTTAACGGATTATCACCATTCATGAATGCGGGTATTGTCTGGGCTGTCACCAACACAGCCCGAACGGAGCCAGACCATGTCCCACCTCACCATCCCGGCCACCATCGCCGACGCCCCGGCTGCCTCGCAAGCCATGCTGGAAGCCGTCAACAAACAGTTTGGCCTTGTTCCCAACCTGTTCCGTCTGGTGGCCAACAGCCCGCAAGCGCTGGAAGGCTACCTCGCCCTGTCCGCCGCACTGAGTCGCGGCAGCCTGCCGGCCCAAACCCGCGAGCGTATTGCGCTGGCAGTGGCCGAAATCAATCGCTGCACCTATTGCCTGTCCGCCCATAGCTACCTGGGCAAGAACCTGGCCAAGCTGGACGATGCTGAAATCCTGGCCAACCGCCGTGGCACCTCCACCGACCCCAAGGCCGATGCCGCCGTGCGCTTTGCCGCGCAAGTGGCACTTGAACGCGGCCATGTCGGGCGCGACGCGCTGCTGGCAGTCAAGGCCGCCGGCTATGACGAGGCGCAGATCATCGAAATCGTGCAGCATGTTGCGCTCAACAGCTGGACCAACTACATCAACTCTGTAGCCGACACCGACATCGACTTCCCCGCTGTCCAGCCCTTTAGCGCCTGACCCACCGCCCCGGCACCCGCCGGGGCAAGCCACCCGGAGCCCGCCATGAACCGCCCACCCCTGCCCCCGTTTGACTCCACCAGCGCCGCCCTGAAAGTACGGCTGGCCGAAGACGCATGGAACAGCCGCGACCCAGCCCGCGTTGCACAGGCCTACACGCCGGACAGCCGCTGGCGCAACCGCGACCGCTTCATTCAGGGCCGTGCAGCCATCGAAGCGTTTTTGACCGAAAAATGGCAGCGCGAGCAGGAATACCGGCTGATCAAGGAACTGTGGGCATTCAGCGAACAGCGCATTGCCGTGCGCTTTGCCTATGAATGGCGCGACCACAGCGGCCAGTGGTACCGCGCCTATGGCAATGAAAACTGGGAATTCGACGCGCACGGCCTGATGGCCATCCGCCACGCCAGCATCAACGACCTGGCCATTGCAGAAGCCGACCGGCTATTCCAATGGCCACAAGGCAGGCGGCCGGACGATCACCCCTCGCTGTCCGCGCTGGGGCTGTAATCCCGCATCCGGGTTTCCTGCCGTGGCAGGCCAGCTAGCACCGCACCGTCCATATGCAGGCGAATGGTATTGCGCCCGGCATGCTTGGCGGCATACAGCGCCTGATCGACAGCAGCCAGAAACCCGGATTCGCCATCCACCCCATGCCATTGCCCCAACCCCATACTAACCGTGACAGGCAGCAACTCGCTGCCCGTCAGCATGGGTGTGGCCGCAATGGTTTGCCGCAAGGCCTCACACAAGGGCAAGGCCTGCTCCAGGCTGCGGCCCGCCAGCAGGATGGCAAACTCCTCGCCACCCATGCGGCATACCAGATCATCCCGCCCCACCCCTTGCTGCAATAGCCGGGCCAGCGCGCGCAGCACCTGGTCTCCGGCTTCATGGCCGTGGCTATCGTTGATGCGCTTGAAGTAGTCGACATCCAGCATGGCCAGGCAGAAAGGCCGCCGCTCGCGCTGACAGGCCAGCTGCCACTGTGCCATCGTCTGGTAAAACACCCGCCGGTTGGCCAGCCCGGTCAACACATCGGTACAGGCCATTTGCTGGATGCGCCGCTCCAGCGCCTCGGAAAAAAACTCGCCGCTTAACAGCGCAACAAACAGGATGACCGAGCCGGACAGCAATACACTCAGGTAAAGCAGCTTGATGGTGTCCGCCCCCAGCGCCGCCACTTCTGCGCTGGCCGGCCAGGGGTGCAGATCAAACAGCGAGAACCAGCCAATGCAGATGCTGGTAACCAGCAACATGCCCCACTTGTCACGCGTGGGCACCACCAGTGGCGTGGTGAGGAAGAACAACAGGAAATAGTAGTGCCCGCCAATTTCGGTACCCTGCCCACCCAGAATCCCCGCCAGCACGGTGGCCTGACAAATCAGGCAGGCCTTCCAGTAATGCGGCGGCCTGCCCAGCCGCTGCTGCCGGTAAAACCAGACCATGCCCAGCAGCGGAATGGCGGACGCCTTCAGGCTGATGGACGCCAGCGCCCAGTTGCCCAGCCAGAAAAACAGCAGGAAGTAAAACAGCACCATCAGCAGAACCAGGGCAGGCACGGCATTGGTGATGTACTGCCGCCTGCGCACTGCGCCGCTTTGCGCCGGGTCCACGCCCAGTTGCAACCAGCGCCAGACCATCTGCTGCCATTGCTTGCTTGTGCTTGGATTCATGCTGTGCAGTTCAGTAGTGGCGGAATGAGGCAGAGGCAATGGCGACGGCAAGACACGGCCGGCCCTCACCATCACCTGTCTTTTCTACCAGTATAGAGACAGAACCCATTCCACATACAGCTCAAGCGGCGGCAGCCCTGCCCCGTTGCTGCTGCGCCTCCACCCGCCACGCCTGCTTTTCCATGCGCTTGGCCAGTTGCTGGTAACAGGCGCTGGCCAAGCGCAGCAGCTCGGCATGATTGCAGTCCAGCCCGTCCGGGCCGGCAATACGCTGCGCCAGCGCTTGCAGCGGTGAGGCCTGGCTATCCAGCTCCACCAGTCGGCCATGCGCATGGCGGCGCGGGTGGTCCGGGCTGTAATTGAGAGTCAGCAGCCAGTGGCTGCGCTGCCAGTCCGGCCCATGTTGCAGCACCGCCTGCAGTACGGCATGGCTGATTTGTTGCCCGGCCTCCGCCGCCATGGCCAGTGCCTGCTCCCAGCTGGCGTAGCAATCGGGACGTTGTTGCAATGCTGGCAGTGCTTGTCGCTCCAGCCACAGGCGCAGGCGTCGCGCAGCCGGGCGTTTGCTGTGACGCAGGGCGCGTTGCAGTGTGGCGGCAGGCCAGCCGGTTTGCGGTGTGTCTTGCGGGCTCAGGCTGATGGTGCAGCCCAGCTGGGGCGGGATTTGTTGTTGCAGGCTGTGGCGCAGGCGCGGGCCGAACAGTGGCAGGATGTCGTCGGCCAGCAGGCAGTAATGGCCGTGGTGTTGTACTACGCGGACGGGTTTGCCGAGGTAGCAGAGTGTCAGGGGTGGTGGCTGGGGGATGATGGGGTCGGGATGCGTCATGGTGCTGCCCTCCGTTGCAGGATGAAGGCTGCCACGCGCTTGTTTGAAGGCGGGTGGCAGGCCAAAGCGGGGTTGGCGAACCGGGAGAGTCACCACAGAACCGGCAGACCGTATAGGTCTCCCCACCTGGCCTGCCATTGAAGGGTGCAGACGCAAGCAGAAAAAGCCGCTTTGACACGGCTTTCCCGGTAACTCTCATCAGGTCGCCAAACCTGGATGCGCTTGAAAACGCAACGGGACAAGGCTAATCAGCACCACCGGGGACGGCAAGGGTAGAGGGACGGGGAAACACTGGCAAGATGTGCAGGTAAGAGGCTGGTATCCGCAACGGTGGACGGGATGCTTGTTTGCTTGGTGACGTTATTTGGCCAGCGCGTAGGGCGGAAGCCCCAGTCTTACCGGGGCGTTCCGCCGTCATGCGGACCATCCCAGCGCACTACAAAATCCGAATTGTTCGGACTGTAGAAATCCGCTGCGCGGATGATGTTTTGTCTTGCCGCTTCCGCGCGGCGGACGGGAAAGAGGGCTTGCCTGGCCAAGCCCTCCTTCACCTCCAAGGCCACCCCACAAGCATGGCCTGCGGCTGCCCGACAGGCCCCGTCCGGTGCGAGGCGCGCCTGAACTCGCGATTTGCTAACGTCAAATCGCTCAGACATTGCAGGCGCTTAAAACCTCGCCCCGGCCACCCGTCGGCATGCTTGATGGGGCCCAAGGGGCGAGTCGGTGCGGTAGTTTTTCGACGGGGGAAATGGATTTATTCGGGGGATTCGCGGTGGATAGCCCAACCACTCTAAGTCCTAAAATTGGAGCACCAACTATCTGTTTTAGTGCGGCTACTGTATTGATTTATTAATCCGAATCACAGTGAAGATTTAATACTGTCATATATGAACGAAGCTATTAATGACCCCACAACACCGAGGAAAATTGCAAATGCACTTGAGATAATCAGTGCAATTATGGGCTTTGCCTTGATAAAATCGAATGCCCTGTAGTACAAATGCTTTCGAATTTTACTTGCCTCTCTTTGCACTGCACGAATCGTTTGATTAGACACACGATCGTTTCTTAGTCGCTCCTCACACTCTCCACATACAATTGGTCTATTGCACGACTCAACCAAATCAGACTTGATACCATTCATATCAAAAAGGCACCCACGTGTTTCATCATGAGTAAAACCTGGACCTTCACCAAATTCCGGTATTCTATCCCCTGAGCGGAGATAGAGAAGCGCATAGGCATAAAGAATTCGAAGGATAGCATTTTCAAGTGGAATATTTTCCCAAGCCAGAAAATCCCTAACTTGGCTGAACGTAAAAACAACCTGATTATTCCCAAGTCGCCTACAGTACCAGTTATCCTGAATAGGCACATTGACAATTGCCAAGAGTAAATCTGCTTCTGTAAAAACAGGAAGCTGATCTCGCAGCAACTGGTCAGAAAACTCCCAATCCTGACCATCTGAATCACAGCGCAGATCGAAACTATCAACCCCTCCGACAAGTTCAAATACTTCCGATCTCCACGCAGAGACCTGCTGGAGATTTAGGTGTAACGGGAGATGGCCGATTGTGACGAGCTTTATTTTTACTTTTCTCATGTGCTGAATTACTCAAAAAGTATGGCAGAACATATAGACTGCAGCCCCAAAGTACCAACAACGTGCTGCATATCCTAGATATGAATACGAAGTGAGAAATGTTTTTTGACACAGACAATTTGAATTGTCTAGCAATATTGACAACTATATCTATGACAGCTTGCGGGGTAGCCAATTACATATACATTATGTCATTCGTATTTTATTCTGTCACCCTTTAAACATCTTGAACTTGCAACCAGTTGGGAGCAATTTCCCCTAGATCCACTCCTAACTGATAGCAACCGTCTCATTACATTGTGATTATCGACAGCATGGACCAAAAACATGACGCCCCACCCCGGCGGATCGCCCCTGTGGGGCATCCGCCCTACAATAACAAGCACCCCCTGCGCTGGCCAATCACCAGCCACCCCCGCAGGTCATGGCCATTCAGCCCTGGCCTGGCTCGATATCGGTGATGGGCAGCTTGTTCATCACCTTTATTTCCCTGAGCGAGATATTGCTGCGGATGCTGAATACCCCCGGTAATTTGCGCAGTACTTTCTCGACAAAGCGGCTGTAGTCATCCAGGTCCCGTGCGACCACCTGCAACAGGAAGTCGGCTTCGCCGGTGGTGTTGTGGCAGGCCAGTATTTGCGGGCAGGCCTGGATGATGCGTTCGAATGCGGCGGTGGCTTCTTCGCTGTGCTGGGTGCAGACAATCTGCACAAAGGCCATCACCCCTATTCCCAGCTTGCGCCGGTTCAGTACCGCTTTGTAACCCTCGATGACCCCCAGCTCTTCCAGCCGCTTCTGCCGTCGCCAGCAGGAGGCTTCGCTCATGGCAAATTGTTCGGCCAGCTTGGCGTTGGACAGGCGGCCATCCTGTTGCAGCTTGTCGGCGATGGCGAGGTCTACTTTGTCGAGGTCGGTCATTTTGAAGAAAGCTTTCACTGGGTAGTTGATGAGTGAAATCCTATTTCAGATTACGGCTTATTCCAATGGCAATCTGACAGGTAATTTCTGGGGAAACGTTCACAATAAATGCACCATTCCACTGAGGAGTACTGCATGAAAGCCATTGTTTACGAATCGTTTTCGGCCCCGCCGCAACTGACCACCGTGCCGGACCCGACGCCGGATAACAGCGGTGTGGTGATCCAGGTGATGGCAACCGGCGTGTGCCGTAGTGACTGGCATGGCTGGGTTGGCCACGACCCGGACATTCAGCTGCCGCATGTTCCCGGTCATGAGTTTTCCGGGGTGGTGACGGCGGTTGGCAAGCAGGTGGGCAAATGGAAGATTGGCGATCGGGTCACGGTGCCGTTTGTGGCTGGCTGTGGTCATTGCCCGGAGTGCCATTCGGGTAATCATCAGGTGTGCGACCACCAGTTCCAGCCCGGCTTCACCCACTGGGGTTCGTTTGCCGAGTATGTGTCCATCCATCAGGCGGACATCAATCTGGTGGCCTTGCCGGAGTCGCTGGATTTCACCACCGCCGCCAGCCTGGGATGCCGTTTTGTGACATCGTTCCGCGCGGTGGTGGATCAGGGCAAAACCTCGGCCGGACAGTGGGTGGCGGTGCATGGCTGCGGTGGTGTTGGGCTGTCTGCCATCATGATTGCCAATGCCATCGGGGCGAATGTGATTGCCATTGATATTTCGGACGACAAGCTGGAACTGGCGCGCAAGCTGGGGGCGGTGGCCACGGTGAATGCCAGCAAGGTGCCGGATGTGGTTGAAGCGGTGATGGACATTACCCGCGGTGGTGCGCATGTGTCACTGGATGCGCTGGGCCATCCGGTCACCTGCTTCAACTCGATCAGCAATCTGCGCAAGCGCGGCAAGCACGTGCAGGTGGGCCTGATGCTGGGCGAGCACAGCACCCCGGCCATTCCGATGAGCAAGGTGATTGCGCACGAACTGGAAATCCTGGGCAGTCACGGCATGCAGGCGCATCGTTACGATGCCATGTTCGCCATGATGGCCGCGGGCAAGCTGGCACCGGAGCAGCTGATTGGCCGCACCATCAGCCTTGAGCAGTCGATTGAAGTGCTGATGAATATGGATAGGTTCGAGGTGGCCGGGGTAACGGTGGTGACGGAGTTCTGACTCCCCGTCAGCCTGCCGCCTGCGGTCATGCAGCGCATGGTGGATCGCCCCGCCGGGATATCCACCTTATGCCAGGGCCAGCAGGGCTTCGCTCAGCTCGCGCAGCTTGGGGCTGTGGCGGCCTGGCTCGGGCATCACCAGAAAATAAGCCAGCGTGCTGGTGGTCATGCCGGCAAAGGGCATCACCAGCTCGCCGCTGGCCAGCCGGTCTTGTGCCAGCCGCGGGTCTCCCAGCGCAATGCCATAGCCCAGTACCGCAGCCCCGGTGGCGGATTCCAGCGAGTCGAACTCGACATGCCGCCCTGCCATTTCCCCGCTGCCATATTGCCGCCACCAGCCTTGCCACGCTTGCTGGCCGGCATCGGCATGAATCAGGCAGTGCTGCTGCATGTCGGCCGGGCTGTGCAACTCGCGCGCAAGTGCCGGGCAGCACATCGGGGTAAGGTGTTCGGCAAACAGCCGTTCGGCATGCAGGCCATGCCATTGGCCGTCGCCGCGCACCAGCATGGCGTCCAGCTCGGTGCCGGTGAAGTCGGGGGTATCGCTGATGGAAGTGCTGATGTCGATGCGGATGCCGGGCAGCAACTGTTGCAGGCTGTCCAGCCGTGGCAGGAACCAGCGCAGTGCCAGCGTGGATGGCAGGCGCAGGCGAATGACTTGCTGCTGCCGGCTGGCCAGTTGCGAAAACGCGGACAGCTCGGCCAATACCCGCCGGGCAAGCTGTTGCAGTTGCTCGCCTTCCGGGCTCAGTTGCATGCCGCTGGCGCTGCGCCGGAACAAGGCAAGCTGGTAGTACTGTTCCAGTTGCTGGATCTGGCGGCTCACCGCGCCCTGGGTGCGGTGCAGCTGGGTGGCGGCACGCGACAGGCTGCCCAGCTGGGCGACGGCGACAAAGGCCTGCAAGCCCATGATGGATGGCAGGGGTTTGGTCAGTTCGCCAAGCGGGTATGCATCCGCTGCATATCCGGCTTCAGAATTTGTCGATATTCGGCTCATGGGCAAATGGCTAAGGTGATGACTCACACCAAACAAGGAATACAGCAATGTCCGGTATCGATACGGCGCAGTACGCAGCCAGGCTGACAGACTACCTGCAGGCACTTGAACAGAGCAATGTTGACGGGGTGGTCGCCCTGTTTGCCCCGCAGGCCACCATTTATTCTCCCCTGTTGGGATGGGTCAGCCCCGCATCGTTTTACCGCAAGCTGGCCGAGGCTTCCGGCAACAGCAAGATCACCCTGCTGGACCTCTTCCACAGCAGCCAGGGCAGCCGCCGTGCCACGGCTTATTTCCGCTATGACTGGGTGTTGAAAGACCAGAGCACTGTCAGCTTTGATTGCGTGGACGTGTTCGACTTCAATGCGGATGGCCTGATTGAAAAGCTGGTCATCATCTACGACACCCACACCATCCGCGCCGACCTGGGCGACCGCTTCAGCCCGGATTGACAGACCACACACCACCCCATGGTGGAGCGCCCCGCCGGGGCATCCACCCTACCCGCCTGTCACGCAGGACGGAAGACCCAGGATTTAGCGGGGCGTTCCGCCGCAACACGTTCATCCCGCCCCATGCCCGCTCAGTCGACAAAGCGCAGAACATGAGGCCACAGGCAGAAGCCCGCACGGCGCAGGAAGCATCTGCGTATAATCCCCACTTCGCCCTCGGTCCATATGCCTGAGGGCGGTGTTTTTTCCTGGCACTCCGTCGCGACGAAAGTAAACGCCGGGCTACCGCTTTTCGCCACCCAAACCTTGCAGCACGGCATTCCCTCATGATCATCCTGAAAAACGTGGCCTTGCGTCGCGGCACCAAAGTCCTGCTGGACAACGCAACTGTCAGCATCAACCCCGGCGAGAAAGTCGGCCTTGTCGGGCGTAACGGCGCGGGCAAGTCATCGCTGTTTGCCGTGCTCAACGGCAATCTGCACGAAGACGGTGGCGATTTTTCCATTCCCAGCCAGTGGCGCATGGCGCAAGTGGCGCAGGACATGCCGGAAACCGCCCAAAGCGCCACGGAATTCGTGGTGGAAGGCGACCTCACCTTGCTGGCGGCACGGCGCGAAGTGGCCGAGGCCGAAGCGGGTGAAGACTACATGCGCATGGCCCACGCCTATACCGCGCTGAATGATGCCGGCGAGCATGACGCACCGGCGCGGGCACAGGCGCTGATTCTGGGCCTGGGCTTCAGCGTGGCGGAGCTGGATCAGCCGGTGAACAGCTTCTCCGGCGGCTGGCGCATGCGCCTGCAATTGGCACGGGCGCTGATGTGCCCGTCCGACTTGCTGCTGCTGGACGAACCCACCAACCACCTGGACCTGGACGCACTGGTGTGGCTGGAAGCGTGGCTCAAGCAATACAGCGGCACCATGGTGGTCATCAGCCATGACCGCGAATTCCTGGATGCCGTCACCAACGTCACCCTGCATATCGACCACGGCAAGCTGGTGCGCTACGGCGGCAACTACAGCAAGTTCGAGGACATGCGTGCCGAACAGATGATTCTGCAGCAGGCCGCACAGGCCAAGCAGCAGGAAAAGATGGCCCACCTGCAAAAATTCATCGACCGCTTCAAGGCCAAGGCCAGCAAGGCCAAGCAGGCGCAAAGCCGGGTGAAGGCGCTGGAGCGCATGGAGAAGATTGCGCCGGTATTGGCCGATGCGGAATTCCAGTTTGAATTCAAGGAACCGGGCAGCCTGCCCAACCCCATGCTGACCATGTCGCAGGCATCATTCGGCTATCCGGCAGCGGCAGATGCACCCGCAGGCACGCCGCCTACCGTGATTGTCAAAGGGGTGAACCGCTCGGTGCTGGCCGGCCAGCGCATCGGTATTTTGGGGGCCAACGGTCAGGGCAAGTCCACGCTGGTGAAAACGGTGGCCGAAGCATTGAAAGCCACCAGCGGCGAAATCATCCGCGGCAAGGGCCTGAGCATCGGCTACTTCTCGCAGCAGGAGCTGGACGTATTGCGCCCGGAAGACGACCCGTTGCAGCACATGCTGCGCCTGGTGCGGGAGACGCCAGCCCAGCTGCGTCCGCCCGCCAACGACTGCCGCGAGCAGGGCTTGCGCAACTTCCTTGGCACCTTCAATTTCAGCGGCGACATGGTCAAGCAGGCGGTGGGCAGCATGAGCGGCGGCGAAAAGGCCCGGCTGGTGCTGTGCATGATTGTCTGGCTGCGCCCCAACCTGCTGCTGCTGGATGAACCGACCAACCATCTGGACCTGGCCACCCGCGAAGCACTCAGCGTGGCACTCAACGAATTTGAAGGTTCGGTGATGCTGGTCAGCCACGACCGCGCCCTGCTGCGCGCCGTGTGTGACGAGTTCTGGATGGTGTCGCGCGGCGGCGTCAGCGACTTTGACGGCGACCTGGACGACTACCAGGTTTACCTGCTGGCAGAAGCCAAGCGCCGCCGCGAAGAAGCAGCGGGCAAACGCCAGACGGCAGCATAAGCAAGGCCGAACAACAGGAATTTCTGCCTTTCAATTCACGAAGACCGCCAGCTGTCTTGCAGTCCGACTGCCGTTGGCTTCCCACACCACACCCCGCCCGTTCGCGGGGTGTTTTCCTGTTCAGCCATCCATCGATTCATGGCCCGACCGGGCTGCACTTTACCCTGTTGCAACAGCCGGCTTTCCGCCTGAAGCATGCAGCAGGGGCAATTACCATGCGGCAAATAATGTCAATGACAACTTGGTGGGGCTTGCTTTGGCTTGGGCAGCAACTAGAATGAACAAGAAAGTAACAATTAATACAGTTTAAATTAATATCATATTAAATATCCAAGGGGCATCATCAAACTACCGATGTGGTAGCGGGGAAGTCTTCTTGCTGCATCCGGCTGCCAGTACAAGCCGGGGATACAGGTGGGCCAGCCGCACCAGCACGCCAAGGAAACCATCATGCAGCCGACTACCTTGCACTGCGCGCGAAACAGCCTGTTTCTTGCCGCACTGTCCTTGTCTTTTCCCATGCAGGTTCACGCCGATATCAGCCTGGAAAGCCTGCAGCAACAAATCAGCGATCTGGCACAGACCAACCGCCAGCAGGAACAGCGCATACGCCAACTGGAACAGCAGCTGGCAGGACTAAACCGCCGTGATGGCCAGGCAGCTACCACAAGCACCGGCAATAACGGTGCTGGCAGCAGAAGCCCCGGCCCCGATACCCCGGCAAACGCCATGGCCATGGCGGGCAACAATGGCCCGGCTCTGCCGGTGGTCAGTGAAGTGCCCAAGAGTGTGGAAGACATCTATCAGGAAGCCAGCGGTTTTGCCCCCGGCAAGTTCTCCATCGAACCCAGCTTCACCTACACCCATTACGACACCCGCGAGCTGGTGCTCAATGGCTTTCTGGCGCTGGACTCCATCTTTCTGGGCAATATCAACCTGGACAAGGTGGTAAGCGACAGCCTGACGCTGGACCTCACCACCCGCTACTCGCCCAGCCCGCGCTGGCAGCTGGACATCGACGTCCCCTGGATAGCAAGGGACGCCACGTATTTTTCGGGTGGGGCTGGCGGGTCTGCCAGCACGGTTTCCCAAGGCTCGGTGCGTCAGGGGCCTACCCTGGGCGATATCAGTGTCGGGCTGGGTTACAAGCTGGTGGAAGAAAACGCCGACTGGCCGGATGTGGTGTGGAGCTTGCGCGTGAAAGCCCCTACCGGGCGCAGCCCTTATGGCATCAAGCTGGTTCAATCAGCCGGCAACAACAATCTGTCCATGCCTGACCGCCTGCCCACCGGCAATGGCGTCTGGGGCATCACCACCGGCCTGTCCTTCGTCAAGACGGTGGACCCGGCCGTGCTGTTTGCCAGCGTGGGTTACACCCATTATCTGGATGGCCATTTCAGCGATATCAGCCCCACGGCAGGGGTAACGCAGCCGGGTGACGTGCGACTGGGCGACAGCTGGAACTGGGGCGCCGGCATTGCCTTTGCGCTGAACGACAAGCTCAGCCTTGGCCTGTCCTATTCACAGCAGATCGTCGGTCAGGCGCGGGTGCGGCAGCAAGGCAGCGGCTGGAGCAGTGTGGTGGGCAGCAGCGCCAATGCCGCCAACCTGAACCTGGGCCTGACCTATGCCTACAGCAAGCGGCTTTCCATCATTCCCAATCTGTCCCTGGGCATGACACCGGACAGCCCCAACTATGCGTTTTCGGTGAAATTCCCCTACCGCTTCTGACGGAGCCGGCAATGAAATCGAGCAAAACATTGCTGGCGCTGGGGTCGGATGCCTTGCACCCCGTGCTGCAGGACTTGCACCAGCAGCACTGGCACATCACCCACCTGCACGACATACAGCAACACAAACCGCGACAGGCAGGCCCCTTCAGCGCAGGGCTGCTGTTACTGGACAACAAGCTGCAACGCAAACTGGAGCTGCTGCAACAGCTGGGCAGTCAACTGGATATGGAATGGGTGCTGCTGACCGACCGTCAGCAGCTGGAGCACCCGGCGGTGCGCAGTTTCATCAATGACAGCTGTTACGACTACCACTGCCTGCCGGTGGAGAGTGCCAGGCTGGCGGTGACGCTGGGGCGGCTGCACGGCAAGACCAGCCTCCGCCGCCATCTGCAACAGGAAGAAGCACCGGCGGAAGGCAAGCAGCTGGTGGGCGAACATGCCAGCATACGGCGCTTGCGGCAGGAAATCCGCCGCCTGGCCCGCGTCAATGTCACAGTCCTCATTACTGGCGAGTCCGGCTGTGGCAAAGAGCTGGTGGCCCGATTGTTACATCAATACTCCGACCGGGCCGACGGCCCTTTCCAGGCCGTCAACTGCGGAGGCCTGCCGGTCAATCTGGTGCAGTCGGAATTGTTCGGCCATGAACGTGGCGCGTTTACCGGCGCGTCGTCCGGCCGGATCGGCCGTATCGAGGCTGCTCATAACGGCACGCTGTTTCTGGATGAAATCGGTGACATGGCGATAGAAGCGCAGGTCAACCTGCTGCGCTTCCTGCAGGAGGGCACCATAGACCGGCTGGGTGACAATCGCAGCCGCAATATCGACACCCGCGTGGTATCGGCCACCCATGTCGACCTCCCCACGGCAATCAGCAGCGGTCGTTTCCGGCAAGACCTGTACTACCGTCTGTGCGTCTGCCAACTGCATTTGCCGCCCTTGCGCGAGCGGCGTTCCGACATCCCCCTGCTGGCCAGACACTTGCTGGCGCAAAACGCCCAGCGCCTGGCTTTGCCAAATAAACGGCTGTCGTACGAGGCAATGGCCATCATGTTGCAACATGACTGGCCGGGGAATATCCGCGAAATGTCAAACCGCATCAGCCAGGGGCTGGCCATGGCCAGCGGCAAGGTCATCCGGCCCCAGGACATGGGGCTGGGCGGCATTGCCGTGCCGTCCCAGCGCAACAGCCTTTGCGCCATCCGCGACAATGCCGAGCGCGAGGCGGTGGAAATGGCGCTGGAGCTGCATGGTCAGAACAGCAGCAAGGCAGCGCGCGAGCTGGGCATCTCGCGTGCCACCTTGTACCGTCTGGTCAAGAAATACGGGATAGGCCTCAGCAACTAGCCCGGGCTTGCTTCGTTCAGGAGAGGAGCAGGCCGGTAATGGTCTCGCCGGTAGAGGTGTGGACCAGCACGGTTTCAGTGCAAGCCGATGCCGGACATCATGCTGCGGCTGGGCATGATGAAGTTCATCAAGCCTGCCTGTGGCTGCAACACCAGCTGGATATGCAGGGTGTTGCTGGTGACGATGCCGTTACCCGTCAGCCGCGAGAACTGCACCAGTTGGCCCTGCCCCAGCGATTGCCCCATCTGCCCGGCACTGCCCATGTCGATGCTCACGCCCAGTTGCCCGTTCACGCTACTGCTACCCTGGGCACTGGCTTGCCAGCCCGCCGGCATGCCGGCCGACGCTGCACCGTCATTGATGTCGATGGTGGTGACATTGCGTGACACATTGCCATTACCGGCTTGCTGGTTGACCTGCACCATGCCCTGCACCGAAGCCAGGCCGCCAGACAGGCTGACAGCGGCAGGATTGCCCGTACTCCCGCCCAGCGTATAGCGATTGATCACCGGTACGGCACCGGCCTGGGCGGTAAGCTGGACACCAGCCCCCTGCACCACGCCAGCGGCATTTTGCCAGGTACTGAGCATCTGCACGCCAAAGCGCACAATCTGCCCGGCATCCACATAACGCCCGCGCATGCTGTCGAGCACAGCGTCATCGACATAGGCCAGCATGGCCTGTGAGGGCAAGCTGCAACCCAGCAACAACAGCGCCGGCACTACCGTCGTCAAGGTACGCATGTGCTGCTCCCTGCCTTTGCCCGGCAATCCTGCAACCCTGCCGGCACAGGCTATAAGAAATCACTGTAAAGAAAACCGTATTCCACCAGATCGGCCGGCGACACCGGGGCCATGTTCACCATCAGCTGGCGGGCCGACAAGGGGCTGGGAAACTGGCGCAACGGCCCTTGCGGCCGGTAACCCGGCCCGGCCACTGCCAGCAATACGCCATTCCACTGCCGGGTGAAGTCCGCCATGGGAATGGCACGGTTACCCAGCGCAGGGTCTGCCACATACACCGTGTCGCGCGTGGCCATCTTCAATACCACAAAGTGCTTGTAGCCATTGATGTCCAGCATGATCAGCGCCGGAATGCGCAATGCAGGCAGGCGTTCGGCACCACTGACAAAACCACTGGCGCGCAAGCCCAGCACATTCACGTAATGCTTCATGTCCAGCATGGAAAAACCCTGCTGGCGGACCACATCGGGATTGGCACCGGCCATCATCCCGGCAATGACCTGTTGCTCGTTCAGGTCCAGGCCGAATCCGTAGCGCAGCAAGGTGGTAAGCGCGGCGGCACCGCAGCTGAAATCGGTTTTTTGTTCCACCACATAACGAAAGCGCAACTCGCGCAGGCTGTGCACCTGCTTGTATACATTACCGTCGCCGGTGTAGGCAGGCAGCGCCATGTCGGCGGCCTGGGCAAACTGCCCGCCACCGGAACAGAACAGCAAGAGCGGAATGGACAACAGCAAGCGGATGGGAAGTTTCATGGTCACAAACCGGCAGCACGGCCACAGGACTGCGCTGCCGGTCTCTCCGACGTTAGTGGGTTGCAGCAACCGACAGGCTGTTGACCTGCTGGTTGGACAAGCCTGCGGCATTGTTCAGGCCCACATTGCCACTGATGTTGTTGACCGAACCGGAGATGCCTGCCGTGCTGTTAAGCGGGAAGAAAGTGGTAACCGAAGTACCCTGATTGACCTGGGTGCCACCGGCAGAAGCCGTGGCCAGCACTGCGGCACTGGCGGACGACAGGGCAACATCGTTCTTTTGCTGGTTTCCGGCACCGGCTGCATTGTTGACACCGGCATTACCCTGGATGTTGTTCACCGAGTTGGTGACGCTGGCATCCATGCTGTTGGACGTGCCGCGCATCGGCTCGGCAAAGGTGTAGGTGTTGCCGTCATTCAGCTGCTCGAAAGAAACGGAAGCGGCTGCACCACTCTTTTTGCCGGATACCGAAGCAATGGCAACATTGTTGGCTTGCTGGTTGAAGTAGCCGGACGCATTGTTCACCCCGGCATTACCCTGGATGCCGGTGACACTACCCTTCACCGTGGCCTTGGACGGGTCAGTCACATTCAGCCTGTTATTCAGGTTCTTCTGTACATCATCCACCCGTGCCGAGGCCAGGGCATCTGCCTTGGGATCGAACACTTCGTAAACGGCAATGCCTTCCAGATAGGCCGTGCCGGTCAGGCTGACATTGGTATTGTTGTAAGTGTTGGACAGATTGTTGCTGATCTTGCTACTGGTGGAAGACGACGGGTCGTCAGGGCGGTCTGCCCCTCCGGCATAGGCTACGCCACACACACCAACAAGAGCGAGGAAAAGCACTTTTTTCTGCAGCATTGCGGTCATGATTATTCTCCAGGCGATTTGCTTGAATGCCGGTCATCACCATGCGGGTGACAGCCGGTACTGCTCACGGATTGGCCCATTGCACGGCCACTACATTGACAGCCTGGTTGTGGCTGCCAGCAATCTGGTTCAGTTGCACCAGCCCCCGGCTTCCTTGGAAGGCGGTTGCGGAAATATCGGTCTGGGTGTGGCTGCCATCCTTGACCACTGCCGGTGCGCTGCCGGCGGTACTGGCCAGCAGGCTGTCGGCAGCAGCCGATGGCAGCGTTGTCGCCTGCGGCCGGGGCGATAGCGCCAGGCTCAGGGCATTCAGGGACTGGTTGTCATTACCGGCGCTCTGGTTGATGGCCATCAGCCCCTGACTACCAGAGAAGGCCGCACCGGTAATACTGGCCGTGGCATCCGTCGTGGCGGCGGTGGTGGCCGCCGATGGCTGCCGCAACAGGGCGACACTGGCATGGCTGGCCGTGGTGGATACGGCCAGGGCCTGCAGATTGCCCTGCTGGTTGGCGTTGCCGGCCGCCTGGTTCACCGCCAGTATTCCGCTGGCTGACTGTCCGCTGTTGTCGATCACAGCCTGCTCGGCGTGCGCCAGCGCATGTCCCAGGCAACTGCCAAGCCACATCAATTGCAGGATTCGCATATTGCCTCTCCTAGTGCGCCAGCCCGCTCAGTGGCTGAAAACCGGTCTGCAGCTGCTGGCTGATGCCTGTTGCAGCAAGCCCGCCGCCACTGCCACTCGCCCCAGCGGGCCTGGCAGCACCGGCACCGGTGACAGCAGCAAATGCCGGGACAGAAAGACCTTGCAGTTGTGCGCGCTGGCTGCCCACGCTGCCATGTACGGCACCCAGCACCATTTCGCCAGCCTGGCTGCTGATGCTGTCGACTTGCCGGGTGGCACCGACAATCACCACCGCAGGAGATGCGCTCACCTCGCTGACATCGGGACTGGGGTCGCCATGACGGATGGCACTGCGGCTGGGCACTTCCCTGCCGATGATGATGTCGCCATCCCCCGCCGCCTGTACCAGCCCGTGCAGGGCTGATCCGGCCAGAAACAGCAGAAGCAGTGGATGGATATTCCGTTTCATCATCAGCTCCCGTCGGCTTTGACCATGCCCCCTCTAGTGCAGAAAGCATGCCAGGCGCGCCAAGGTCTTATGACATAAGGGAAATTCCGCTTTCCCATGCCATCGTGCTTGGCCACTTGTGTCAGGGATGAAACAGAAACCGGCAAACAAGCCGCAATACCCGCTGCCGGGCAGTACAAGACAGCTGAAATACAGCGCTTGAGGCTGGTATTCGCTGGGCAAGACCACCCTCCCCGCCTGTGCAGGCTGTATCAATCCTGAGAAATGCTGTTTGCGCCGAAATGGGAATGATGCGGCAAGGTGATCGCCCGCTGGCGGGGAACGACCGCCCTGCCTCAGAGGAGGATGTGGCGCGTGGTGCGGTGGCGCGGTGGATCATCACCCCGACATATTGCAGCAGCCTTCTTCCCGCCTGCCCTGCCAGCCAGCACACAGCCAGTTGGCAAAGCTGCAACGCTGCAAGACCCACACCCCCTCTTTGCCGGACTGATTTCCACCCCGCGAGATTCACTTTCACAGCGCGCCCGCTTGCTGACCATTTGGGTGCAGCCATGCCTTGCATCGGTGCATTGCACCCCCCGGTTGCATGCCACCTGCCCGCCCCCATGAAGTTGCAATTCGCAGCAAAGCCTTGTCTGGCGGGCTTCTTCAAACCTGGCACGATCATTGCAATATGCAAGCCATACCACTGGTCAGACCAGTCTGACCGGACAGACCACCAGAGAGCACAACATGAACGTCCCACAACAAATTGCCCAGGCCTTGCAAAGAAAGCTGCAGGACGGCCACTACCGCGCCGGGGAAAACCTGCCGGGCCAGCGCGAACTGGCCGAAGCCATGGGGGTGAGCCGCGCCTCGCTGCGCGAGGCCATTTCCATGCTGGAAGCACTGGGGCTGGTGAAGTCGCAGCCGGGCAAGGGCGTGCTGGTGACCACCGGTCAGGTGCGCCAGCACAAGGACATCCCGGCCGGGCCGTTTGCGGCCAGCCCGCAAGCCACTTTTGAATTCCGCATGGTGCTGGAACCAGCGGCGGCCGCGCTGGCCGCCCGCCATATCACGCCGGAGGGCAAGGCCTTGCTGTGGCAGATCCAGTCCACGCTGGAAGACGCACTGAAAAACCAGGATCTGGTGGCCGCCGCAGAAGCCGACCTGGCGTTTCACCTGCAAGTGGCCCGCCTGTCCGGCAATGCCCTGTTTCATCAGGTAGCCCGTTCGCTGTCGGCCCCCATCGGCCACAGCCTGCGACTGCCCTTTGCCGACCACCTGCATATATGGGAAACCGCCCACGAGCATCAGGTGGTCACCGACGCCATTACCCAGGGCAAGCCGGAAGAAGCCCGTCTGGGAATGCTCAACCATTTGCGCAATGCCGCCGCCAGAGTGGGACTGCAGATGGACTCGCTCTAAGCCACGCCAACATCCTGTTCATTCCCTGGAGAAACCGTCATGCATCGTCGCACCTTCACCCTCGGCCTGCTGGCCGCCAGCCTGCTGGGTAGCCTGTGGGCCTTGCCGGCCAAAGCCGAACGCCTGGCCAGCATCAAACAGGCAGGCATCATCAAGATTGCCATTCCGGCGGACTTTCCGCCGTTTGGTTCCACCGGCCCGGACATGAAACCGCAAGGCTACGACATCGACACGGCAGAACTGATTGGCCGCGAACTGAAAGTGAAAGTGGAGCTGGTGCCGGTCAGCAGTGCCAACCGCATTGCCTACCTCACCACCGGCAAGGCGGATTTGTTGATTTCCAGCCTGGGCAAGAACACGGAGCGGGAAAAGGTCATCAATTTCTCCGTCGCCTATGCGCCTTTCTTCAATGGCGTGTTCGGCACTAAGGATCTGACGCTGGACAAGCCCGAAGGGCTGGCTGGCAAGACAGTGGGCGTGACGCGCGGCTCTATCGAGGACCTGGAACTGAGCAAGGTGATTCCGGCCAGCGCCAACCTCAAGCGCTTTGAAGACAACAACGCAACCATTGCCGCCTATCTGGCCGGTCAGGTGCAAGTAGTGGCCACCGGCAATGTGGTGGCCGCCACCATCAATGCGCAAAGCAAGCGCCCGCGGCGGCTGGAGCAGAAATTCCTGATCAAGAACTCGCCATGTTACGTGGGGGTGAACAAGGACGATCCGCAACTGCTGGAGCAGGTGAACCAGATCATCAACAAGGCCAAGAAGGATGGCGAGCTGAACCGCATCTCTCTCAAATGGCTGAAAACACCGCTGGCCAGCGCATTGCTGTAAGCCAGCCTGTGGCAGCTGGCCGTGCCGCAGCATGCGGCGGGCGGGCTGCCCCTTTCCTGCCCACCCGGGAGAATGGTGATGAGTTATCAGTTTGACTTTCTGGCCGTGGCCAGAGAGGCGCCGGAACTGGCAGCAGGCCTGGCCCGCACCGTAGAGCTGACCGCAGTGGCCTGTATTGCCGGTTTGCTGATCGGCATTGTTGGTGCGGTATGCCGCGCCTGGCAGTTACGCCCGTTCAACACCCTGTTTGCCGTGTATGTGGAAATGTTCCGCAACACGCCGTTTCTGGTGCAGCTGTTTTTCCTGTTCTTCGGCCTGCCCACCCTCGGCATCGACATTGCACCGGACAGTGCGGCCATGCTGGCCATGGTGATCAACCTGGGTGCCTATGCGGTGGAAATCATCCGTTCCGGCATCGAGGCCACGCCCAAGGGGCAGATCGAAGCCGCCCAGGCGCTGGCCCTCAAGCGCTGGCAGATTTTCCTGCACGTGGTACTGCGCCCGGCGCTGTTGCGGGTGTGGCCGGCCATGACCAGCCAGGTGGTGATCGTGATGCTGGGCTCGGCGGTGTGCGCGCAGATCTCCACCGAAGAGTTGAGCTATGCCGCCAGCCTGATCCAGTCGCGCAATTTCCGCGCCTTTGAAACCTATTTTGTCACTGCCGGGCTGTATCTGGCGCTGGCGCTACTGCTGCGTCAGACCCTGCTGCGCGGTGGCGGACGACTGTTGAAACGGGGACGACCATGAACGATTTCACCCTGGGCGACATCCTGCTGGCCTTGCTTCATGGCTTGCAGTGGACGGCCATCCTGTCGCTGACGGCTTTCGTGCTGGGCAGCTTGGGCGGGCTGATCATTCTGGCATTACGCCTGGCGCATCGTCCGGCACTGGTGTGGCTGGCCAAAACCTTTATCGAGGTATTTCAGGGCACGCCCTTGTTGATGCAGCTGTTCATCGTGTTTTTCGGCCTGTCGCTGGGCGGGGTGGAAATTCCGCCCTGGCTGGCTGCGGCACTGGGGCTCACCCTGTACACCAGTGCTTACCTGGCCGAAATCTGGCGCGGCTGCGTCAACGCCATTCCCAAAGCCCAATGGGAAGGGTCGGCCGCGCTGGCGCTCAACCGCTACCAGCAAATGCGCCATGTCATCCTGCCGCAAGCGCTGCGCATGGCCATTGCGCCCACCGTGGGCTTTCTGGTGCAGGTGGTGAAGGGCACTTCCGTTGCCTCCATCATCGGCTTTGTCGAACTCACCAAAACCGGCGGCATGCTGGCCAATGCCACCTTTGAACCCTTCCTGATTTACGGACTGGTGGCCGCAGGCTACTTCCTGCTGTGCTACCCGCTATCGCTGTATTCGCGTCACCTGGAAAGGACACTCCATGTCGCTCGTTAACATTACCGGCCTGCACAAGTATTACGGCCCCAACCATGTACTGAAAGGCGTGGACCTGACGGTAAGGCAAGGCGATGTGGTCACCCTCATCGGCCGCAGCGGCTCGGGCAAGAGCACCTTGCTGCGCACCATCAACGGCCTGGAAAGCTTTGACCAGGGCAGCATCACCCTGGCCGGCCAGACCATTGGCAGCCGCGATGCCAAGGCCTTGCAGCAATTGCGTCTGCAAGTGGGCATGGTGTTCCAGCAGTTCAATCTGTTTCCGCATCTCACCGTGGGCGAAAACATCATGATGTCGCCGCGCGTGGTCAAGGGCGAATCACCCCATGTCCTGCGCGAAGAGGCCCACGCCCTGCTGGCCAAGGTGGGCCTGGCCGACAAGTTTGACGCCTGGCCGGACCAGCTCTCCGGTGGCCAGCAGCAGCGCGTGGCCATTGCCCGGGCACTGGCGATGAAACCCCGGGTGCTGCTGTGTGACGAAATCACCTCGGCACTGGACCCGGAACTGGTCAACGAAGTGCTGGCCGTGGTGCGGCAACTGGCGCAGGAAGGCATGACGCTGATCATGGTCACCCATGAAATGCGCTTTGCCCGCGATGTCAGCAACCACGTGGTGTTCATGCATCAGGGCAAGATTCACGAAGCAGGCCACCCGGCCGATTTGTTCTCCCGGCCGCAAACCCCGGAGCTGCAAAACTTCGTCAGCGCCGTGATGTGACACTGCCCGATCAAACCAAGGAAACACCATGAACCACGCTGTTTTGACTGCCCCCGTCGCCCTGCTGCCGGACTGGGCCAGCCAGGCCATCAACCTGGCCGACCCGCGCATTGGCGCACGCGGCCTGTATGCCAGCGACGAATTCTTTGCGCCGCTGGCGCGCATGCTCAACCCGGAAGCCGCCATTTTCGTGCCCGGCAAATACGACGAAAACGGCAAGTGGATGGATGGCTGGGAAACCCGCCGCAAGCGCCACCACGGTCACGACTGGAGCATCATCCGCCTGGGCAGGCCGGGGCGGATTGCCGGTTTTGATATCGACACCAGCCATTTCACCGGCAACTACGCACCGGCCATCTCGATAGAAGCCACCCATTGCGCCGACGACAGCCTGCAGGCACTGGAGCAGGCCGTGTGGCAGGAAGTCCTCCCGTCCGTGGCACTGGGCGGCAACCAGCACCACCTGCTGCAAATCAGCAATGACGGTGTCTGGAGCCACTTGCGCCTGCGCATTTACCCGGATGGCGGCATTGCCCGCCTGCGCGTGTATGGCCAGCCGGATACCGCATCCGCACTGCAAGCGGTGGCAGAGCCGATTGACCTGGTGGCGATGGAAAACGGCGGCCGCCCCATTGCCTGGAACGATGCCCACTTCGGCCATCCGTCCAACCTGCTGTTACCGGGACGCGGCAGCAATATGGGGGAAGGCTGGGAAACCCGCCGGCGGCGCGAACCGGGCCACGACTGGTGCATTCTGGCACTGGGCGTACCGGGCGTGATCGAACGCATTGTGGTGGACACCGCGCACTTCAAGGGCAATTTTGCCGATCGCTGCTCCTTGCAGGCAGCTAAGGCGCTTAGCAACATGCCGGCCGCGCTGATTGCCGAAAGCCAGTTCTGGCCAGTGCTGCTGCCGGAAACCCCGCTCACCATGGATGCCATCCACCATTTTGCCGATACCGTGGCCCAGTTGGGGCCGGTCAGCCATGTGCGGCTCAACATCCACCCGGACGGCGGTATTTCGCGCTTGCGCCTGTTCGGCCAGGTGGCCAGATGAAGTCCGGCCCCCTGCTCCGTGCCGAAACCCTCACGGCTGCAGCCTTCCAGCCCTTTGGTGAGGTGATGGAAGCCGGCCCGGATGCCCGGCAGTTTGCCATCAATGGCGGCAATACCATGCGTTTCCACGACCTGGCGCAGCTGGATGCCGGGCCGGATGGCCGCCTGATGGTCAGCATCTTTCGTGGCCTGCCGCGTACCCTGCCGTTCGAGGTGCGCATGATGGAGCGCCACCCGCATGGCAGCCAGGCTTTCATGCCGCTGTCCGGTCTGCCGTATCTGGTGGTGGTGGCCCCGCCCGGCACCGCCCCCACTGCCGACACGCTAAGAGTCTTTCTTGCCGGACCGCAACAAGGGGTCAATTATGCGGCGGGGGTGTGGCATCACCCCTTGCTGGCGCTGCACCAGCCCTGCGACTTTCTGGTTCTGGACCGGGACGGCAGCACCCCCAACTGCGATGAAATGCAACTGCCATACCCGGTACTGATCAGCACCTGACAGCCCGTCAGGCTGTATTTCTTGATGATGCAGCCCAGGCGGGCTGCATCTGACACGCCACCCAACGCAACAGCACAGGAAACGCCCTCCCCGCCCCACTTGCCATGCAGCGCCAAGCAGGGAAAGGGTTCGTCCGCGAGCAGGCACAGCAGCGCAACAAATCCGTCATTTGACGCAATTTCATATTTCGATAAAAATGGAAATATGGAAATACTGAACGCCGCCGAAATCCTTGCCGCCCTCGGGCACGAGTCCCGTCTTGCCATCTTCCGTCTGCTGGTGCAAGCCGGCCCGGATGGCATCAACGCCTCTGCCATCGGCGAGCAACTGGGCATCCCCAATGCCACGCTGTCCTTTCATCTGTCGCACCTGAGCCGTGTTGGCCTGATCAAGGGCGAGCGCGAGAGCCGCTTCATCCACTATTCCGCCGCCTATGAAACCATGGATGAGCTGATTGCCTTCCTGGCCCACAACTGCTGTCAGGGCAAGGCATGCCTGCCAAAAACCAGCGCGTGCGACACCGTCGCCAAGCGACGCAACAAGAAAACCGAACCCCAGGAATAATGACCATGAGCCAAGCAAAAACCGTCCTCGTGCTGTGTACTGGCAACTCCTGCCGCTCCCAGATGGGCGAAGCCATCCTTAACCACGAGCTGGCTGGCCTGGTGCGCGGCATTTCTGCCGGAACCAGCCCGCAAGCCAGGGTTGCCGATGGAGCCATCGAAGCCCTGCGGCTGGCGGGCCTGCCGACCGATGGCCTGTACCCGAAAACCGTCGAAGACGTGATGGACCAGGACATCGACCTGGTGGTGAGCGTGTGCGACAACGCCAGGGAAACCTGCCCGGTCTTCCCGCGTCCGGTCAAGCGCATACACGTGGGTTTTCATGACCCGCACGGCGAGCCGCTGGAAAGTTTCCTGGCGGTGCGTGATGACATCCGTGCCCGTCTGGTGCCTGCGGTACGTGCCGCACTGGGTTTGTAAGGAGCCGCCATGTCTGTCGTGCAATGTGAAGTCAATGCCAAATCCGCCGCCGGCGCGCCCATGAGCGTGTTCGAACGTTACCTCACGCTGTGGGTGTTCCTGTGCATCATCGCCGGCATTGCCGCCGGTCAGCTGGCACCGCACGTGTTTCAGGCTGTCGGCCAGATGCAGATCGCACAGGTGAACCTGCCGGTCGGCCTGCTGATCTGGGTGATGATCATCCCGATGCTGGTCAAGGTCGATTTCAGCGCCCTGCATGAAGTGAAGCAGCATCTTCGCGGCATAGGCGTCACGCTGTTCGTGAACTGGCTGGTCAAGCCGTTTTCCATGGCTTTTCTCGGCTGGCTGTTCGTGCGCCATCTGTTCGCCCCCATGCTGCCGGCCGAGCAGCTGGATAGCTATATCGCCGGGCTGATCCTGCTGGCAGCCGCACCCTGTACCGCCATGGTGTTTGTCTGGAGCCGCCTGTCCAGTGGCGACCCGCTGTTCACGCTATCGCAGGTAGCGCTGAACGACAGCATCATGGTGTTTGCCTTCGCCCCCATCGTGGCCTTCCTGCTGGGCATTTCGTCCATCACCGTACCCTGGGATACGCTGCTGACCTCGGTGCTGCTCTACATCGTCATTCCGGTTCTGCTGGCGCAGGCGCTGCGCAAGGTCTTGCTGGCCAGGGGACAGGCCGCCTTCGATGCCGCCATGGCCAGAATCGGCCCGTGGTCCATCACGGCGCTGCTGGCCACCCTGGTACTGCTGTTTGCCTTCCAGGGTGCCGCCATCATCAAGCAACCGCTGGTCATTGCCTTGCTCGCCGTGCCCATCCTGATCCAGGTGTTCTTCAATTCGGCACTGGCCTACTGGCTGAACAAGGTGGTGGGTGAGAAGCACAACGTTGCCTGCCCGTCGGCACTGATTGGCGCATCCAACTTCTTCGAACTGGCCGTAGCGGCAGCCATCAGCCTGTTCGGGTTTGAATCCGGCGCAGCGCTGGCAACAGTCGTCGGTGTACTCATTGAAGTGCCGGTGATGCTGCTGGTGGTAAAAGTGGTCAATGCATCAAAGGGCTGGTACGAGGCCCCGAACACTTAAGGAAAGAATCATGAAAAAACTTGAAGTTTTTGACCCGGCCATGTGTTGCTCCACCGGCGTGTGCGGTGTCGATGTGGACCCGGTACTGGCCCAGTTTGCAGCCGACCTGCAATGGGTGGCAGCGCATGAGGTCACGGTTGAGCGCCACAACCTGGGACAGGCACCGCAGGCCTTTGCCGCCAATCCGGCCGTGCTCAAGGAAATGGAAGCCGGCATGGACCGCCTGCCCATCCTCGCCGTTGACGGGCATATCGTCTCCACCGGCATGTACCCCTCGCGCACCCAATTGGCCCAGAAGCTGGGCATTGCGCTGACCACCGCCGAGAAACCGCGCATCAAGGCCGGCAGCTGCGGCTGCAAGCCCGGTACCTGCTGAACAGGAGTGCACCATGTCGCTGCCCATCATCCACACCCGCTACCTGTTCTTTACCGGTAAGGGTGGCGTCGGCAAGACCTCTCTGTCCTGCGCCACCGGCCTGGCGCTGGCCGAGGCCGGCAAGAAGGTGCTCATCGTCAGCACCGACCCTGCCTCCAATCTGGACGAGGTACTGGGTGTGGAGCTGAAGCAGTCACCGACAGCCATTCCCGGCGTGCCAGGCCTGTTTGCCCTGAACATCGACCCGGAAGCCGCCGCACAGGCTTACCGGGAAGGGATGGTGGCGCCCTATCGCGGCATCCTGCCCGCTGCAGCCATCCAGAGCATGGAGGAGCAATTCTCCGGTGCCTGTACCGTCGAGATTGCCGCTTTCGATGCGTTCTCGAAGCTGCTGGGCGACCCGGCGGCGACCGCCGGATTCGACCACGTCATCTTCGACACTGCCCCCACCGGCCACACGCTGCGCCTGCTGACACTGCCTTCGGCCTGGGACAAGTTCATCTCCTCCTCAACCGGCGGCGCTTCCTGCCTGGGCCCGCTGGCCGGCCTGGAAAAACAGAAGGCCTTGTACGCTGCTGCGGTAGCCCGGCTGTCCAGCGCCAGCGAGACCACCATCATTCTGGTCGCCCGCGCCGACACGGCTTCCTTGCGCGAGGCCAACCGCACCCGGCTTGAGCTGGCGGAACTGGGCATTGGCAAGCAGATGCTGGTCATCAACGGCGTGTTCTGCAGCGACACGACAGGGGACGCGATTGCTGACGCAATGGCAGCGCGCGCCGCTGCCGCCATCGCCGCCATGCCAGCAGAACTGGCAATGCTGACGCAAACCCGCATCCCCTTCCTGCCACGCGGCACGGTGGGGCTGGATGCACTGCGCGAGTTGGCACACCCGGAAACAGTCGCGGCACCACACTGCACCGCCATGCCACAAACCGCCCTGCCACCGAAGCTGCATGGTCTGATCGAAGATATCGCCGCAACAGGGCATGGCGTCATCATGACCATGGGCAAGGGTGGTGTCGGTAAAACCACGGTAGCCGCAGCCATTGCAGTTGCACTGGCCAAAAAGGGCCATCAGGTAGTGCTCTCCACCACCGATCCGGCCGCCCACACCGCAGCAACCATTGACGGTGCCCTGCCCGGACTGGTGGTGACACGCATCGACCCGGTGCAGGAAGTGAAGCAATACACAGCAGAAGTGCTGGCCAAGGCCGGACAGCAGCTCGATGCAGCGGGACGCGCCTTGCTGGAAGAAGACTTGCGTTCGCCCTGCACGGAAGAAATCGCCGTCTTCCGCGCCTTCGCCCGCACGGTGGATGAAGGCAGGAACGGCTTTGTGGTGCTGGATACCGCACCAACCGGGCATACCATTCTCTTGCTTGATGCAGCCGAGGCCTACCACAGGGAAGTGATGCGCACCCAGGGCGACATGCCCGATGCCGTGCGCCAATTGCTGCCCCGGCTGCGCGACCCCGGCTATACCCGCGTGCTTATCGTGACACTGGCCGAAGCCACACCGGTCCATGAGGCAGAACGCCTGAGCGCAGACCTGGCGCGGGCAGGCATCCAGGCACATGCCTGGGTCATCAACCAATCGCTGTTGGCCAGTGGAAGCCGGCATCCCGTTCTTTGCCAGCGTGGTGCTTATGAAGTGCCATTCATCCGCCGCGTTGCAGACACGCTGGCGAGACAAACAGCACTGATACCCTGGCTGGCAGAAGCACCGGTTGGCGTGAAGGGTCTGGAGCACCTTGTCGGCACCTGACGCAAAGCAGATGAACGAGGTTTGACGTCAGGACCGAATGCATTGAGCTAGCGCAGACTGCTGCTGCGGAACAGGCCAGGTGCCATCCCTGCCTGCTTTTTGAAGAATCGGCAGAAATAGCCAGGGTCGGAAAATCCGAGTTCATAAGCCAGTTGAGAAATTGATGTACTGGTGTAAATCAGTTTCCGGCGCGCTTCCAGAAGTAGCCGTTCCTGGATGAAGCCAAAGGCGGATTTGCCGAAATTCTTCTGACTCAGGCGATTAAGCCGGCTTTCAGTCAGGTTGAGTTCTGCGGCATAACGTTCGACAGTCCAGTGCTCGGCATAGTGTGTTTCCACCAGTTCGCGAAACCGTACCGTCAGGCCAACAGTTTTTTCATCGGTGTTCTTTTCGGTTTGCAGTTGGACCCGCACCAGCAAAAGCAATAGCGCCCTCACCTGCCATACTTGCAGGCGGATGCTGGCAGGGCCGGGGTTATTGAACTCCGCGGCAATTTGTTCCAGCAAGGCCAGGATGCGTGCGGCACTGCAGTTTCCTTCATTTTCCAGAACCATCACACCGGCTTTTCCCTTGAGAATGGAAAACATCTGTGTTCCATCCTCGGATTCCGCCGCCAGCCCGGAAGCATCAAGCGTAAGGACATAGCCCCTGGTCTGTGATTCAAACTTGAAAGCATGAATCACCCCTGGCGGGATAATTACCGCAATTGCAGATTCATATTCTTGTTCATCACTATCCAGCTGCACTCGCGCCGTGCCAGAAAAAACAAATAACAATTGCAACATGCCTTCATGGGTGTGCGTGTCTATCTGCCAGTTCCGGGCGGCACTGCGTGTCGATATTTCTTCTATATGGAGATATTCCCGGCTGATGCTGGTGGGCTCTTCTCCATACAAGGAAAATGCAGGTACAAGAATATTCATATCGGAAAAATACCAGCAAAAGAATGAATACAGTCTCAATCAGGCCAGTCTGCATAAAAAAAGTACAAGTCTTTGCACTGATTGTCCATTGGTGCAGCGGACCATGAAGACTAGTCTCTCCATTGCCAGCAACTGGCATCGCGGCAAACGGGTTCCGTGACAATTCCCGAGCTTTTGCATTTGCACAGGGAAGGCCGCGATTTTAAAAAGGAGACATGAATTGAAAACAAGTGTTTGCATTATCGGTGGCGGCCCATCCGGCCTTATGCTTTCGCAACTGTTGCATCTCAAGGGAATCGACACGGTTGTCCTTGAAAGGCAAAGCCGGGAATATGTGCTGCGCCGCATTCGCGCCGGGGTTCTCGAACATGGTTTCGCAGCGTTGATGCGTGAAGCCCAGTGTGGCGAACGCATGGACCGGGAGGGTGAAATTCACGATGGCTTTATCATTGCCCATAACGGCAAACAGCGCCGTGTTGATTTGCACAAATACAGCCACGGCAGCTCGGTTGTCGTTTATGGCCAGACGGAACTTACCCGTGATTTGTACGAAGCACGTGATCGCATGAATGGCATCATCATCCATAATGTAGAAGATGTTCAGCTTCATGATTTGCTATCCGCCAATCCGCATGTCACTTACCGGACAGGCGACGAAGTTGCACGTATTGATTGCGACTACATCATCGGTGCAGACGGTTTTCATGGTGTAAGCCGCAAGTCGATTCCCAAGACAGTACTGAAAGAATACGAAAAGGTTTATCCCTTCGGCTGGCTGGGTGTCCTGTCCCGTACCCGGCCGGTTTCGCCGGAATTGGTTTACGCCAGGCATGATCGCGGCTTTGCCCTCTGTTCACTTCGCTCGCAGGTGCTGAGTCGTTACTACATCCAGGTACCATTGACCGACAATATTGAGGACTGGCCCGACGACAAATTCTGGGATGAATTGAAACGACGTTTACCGGAGGAAATAGCAGCCCGTCTGGTTACCGGCCCTTCAATAGAAAAATCAATCGCTCCGCTACGGTCCTATGTGGCGGAACCCATGCGCTATGGCAGCCTGTTCCTTGCTGGCGATGCTGCGCATATCGTGCCACCGACCGGTGCACGTGGCCTTAATAGTGCGGCATCAGATATTTATTACCTGTATCACGCGCTGCTTGCACACTACCAAAACAATGACAATACCGGTCTGGATACCTACTCCGAGAAAGCACTTGCACGTGTATGGAAGGCGCAGCGATTTTCCTGGTGGATGACGACAATGCTGCATACTTTTCCGGAAAGTAATTTTTACGATCAGAAACTGCAACAAACCGATCTTGAATACCTGTTCTCATCCGAAATGGCTCAGGGAGCACTGGCGGAAAACTACGTCGGATTACCGTTCTAGCGCCTGCCAGCTGATAATGTGGGTTTAATGGCGCGCAACACTTGCCATTAAACCCATAATTCTTTTCTGTCCTGTCATGAATCGGCTTTTCATGTTTGATCTTCATGGTTGTCTGAATCGGCACTAATATCCGGCACCACTCAATAGCGTGGCACTGGTTTATTCCCTATCCGTCGTGAAGATAAAAAGAGGGGTGGATGCGACAGCATGCCGCATCCACCCCAACTTCCCGGTCATGCGACAAAGCTGCTTGTCCGGGAAGCACAGGAGAAGGGAAACAATGCGCGCCGTACCAGCTCCTCTGCCGAGCCGTCATCGCGCAGCCCAAGACGGCGTGCAATGGCATCATCAAGAACGGGATAGCGGCCAAAGACGGCTTCCACCTGTTCTTGCGGGGCATAGCGCACCAGTGTCCGGCCATCGACGCCATACAAGGCAGAGAGCGTCTCCACCATTTGCAGCATGGACAGCCTGAGCACCGGCATCGCCCAGGTGCGCTCGCTGTGACCATCGGTGTCCAGCGCCGGGTCCATGGTTGCAGCATGTAGCAGATTCTCGGCACAGCGCCGGGCTGACATCCACCAGGCGGTGGCCTGCGGGCCGACCGGCAGCGTTACCGCTTCGCCTGCGGCAAGGGCATGCATCAGTTCGCTCATGAAGGCCGAAACCAGCCCCGAGGCCACGCGCGGACGCGCCACGATGCCCGGCAGCCTTAGCGATCGGCCATCCAGCTGTCCACGGCGCGTTGCGTCGGCCAGCAGGATTTCGCAGGCGCGCTTGTGCGCGCCATAAATCAGCGCTGGGCATGTGGGCGTGGCCGGCGTCACCGGGTCTGGCAAGGGCGTACCATACACGGCAATGGTGCTGGCATACACCACCACGGGCGGCCTGGCCGATGCCGCACGCTCGGCAACCAGCGATGCAAACAGATCCAGCGTGCCATCCAGATTGACGCGGCGGCTCAAGGCCGGATCGGCTTCAGCCGCGCCCCCAGGCAGGGCAGCCAGGTGAAAACAGATATCCGCAGCAAAACTGGCGATGCGCGCCTGCACCTGCGCATCCTGCAATTCGCCTTCGATGCGCTCAACCGTGCCGGGCAGTGGCGGCAAATGCCGGTCCAGCGCCGCCAAAGCAGTGATGGGCTGACTGCCCACCTGCCCTGCCTGCTGCAGCAACTGCAACAACACGGTGCCGATGAAGCCGCCTGCGCCAGTGACCAGAACCTTCATGACACCTCCACCACGCGCTGTTGCACCATGCCGAAGGGGCCTGGGCGGCCATCCTCGTAGCAGGCCTGCATGCGGACCTCATCGCCAAAGCGCATGAAGCCGGTACGGATTTCGCCCAGGTCGATCTTTTCGATCACCCGTCGCTCCGCGATGCAGGCCGAGCCTGCCGTGCGCGCCACATTGGACACCGTACCGGAACCGATGATGCAACCGGCGGTGAGGCGGCGGCTGTGCGCAGCGTGGGCGATCAGCTGGCCGAAAGAGAAGTTCATCTCGCCACCGTGCGGCTGACCAAAACGCTCGCCATTCCACTGCACATGCAAGGGCATCTGCACGCGACCATCGCGCCAGGCTTCGCCCAGTTCATCGGGCGTGACGGCGATGGGCGCAAAAGCGGTGGACGGCTTGGCTTGCAGGAAGCCGAAACCGGTCTTCATTTCATGCGGACCAAGTGCGCGCAGGCTCCAGTCATTGAGCTGCACCACCAGGCGCACGGCGCGCATGGCTTCATCCGGCGTCGCTCCCATGGCGACCGGGCCGATGACGACACCGAACTCGCCTTCGAAATCGATGCCCTCCTGCTCCGAAGGCAGCGGCACATCCTGATGCGGGCCGAGGAAGTCATCGCTGGCGCCCTGGTACATCACCGGAACTGTATCGAAGTGGGGAATCGGCGGGGTCTTGAACGCCTCCTCCATCAGGCGGCCATGATTCAGAAAGGCCGAGGCGTCCAGCCACTGCGGCGCGCGCGGCAGCGGTGCCATGCACTGCAGTGGATCAAAGGTAATGACGCCCTCGGCGCGGCCTGCGTTGAGTGCCTGATCGTGTGCAATCAATGCCGCCAGCACCTCGTCCCAGCGCGCCATGGCATCGATCAGGCTGCGGGCGACCTGTGGCACCGGCAAGGCGCTGCGTGCATCGCGGGACACCAGCACCAGCTTGCCATCGGGGCTGCCGTCACGCAGTGTGGCGAACTTCATGCTGCATTCTCCCTGGCGAGTTGAGCGGCAATCGCCGGGTCGTATCTGCCATCCACCAGGACAAACAGCATGCGGCAAGGCTTGCCCGAGCGATTGGCCCAGGCATGGTTGGTGCCACGTTGCACCACCACGCTGCCGGGCTTCAGGGCGACTTCGCCGCGCTCCAGCACCAGCGTCATCTCGCCTTCGATGACGATGCCGTAATCCACCGATTCGGTGCGGTGCATCAGCGGATGCGGCGAGTCGGCCTGCACGGTGGAGGCGGCAGCTTCACCGATCTGGCTGAAGGCTTCGTGCATCTTGCTGTCGGCGCTGGCAAGAAACTCTGCGGTATCGGGCGGAATATCGACGAAGCGGATGCGCGTGCCTTGCTCCGGCGGTGAGAGCACCAGCGCACCCAGGGTAGGATCGGCGCCGTTGTCCACGTACACCGGGGTGGTGCTGGTACTCCATACCTCATGGAACAGCGTGCCGGGAATGGCCGCAACTTCAACAATGGTGGGCAGCGGGCCCTCGCTGCTGACGATGGACCGGCCTTGCGCGTCGTGCCCGGTGACGACGCGGTGAATGGGGGGAAAGGACATCATGAGCTCCTGTAAATGGCTTGCCTGGCGTCAATCTGCTGCTGGTAAAGCAGGCATTCAGGGTTCGTCGAAAATCGCCACCGCCCGCGTCCAGCCGGCGCTGGCGCCACGGATCTTGTGCGGGAAGCAGCTGATGGTGAAGCCGTGGCCGGGCAAGGCTTCGAGATTGTGCAGCTTTTCCAGGTGGCAATAGCCGATGTCACGGCCGGCCTTGTGCCCTTCCCAGATCAGGGCCTTGTTGCCGGTTTCGGCCACGCGCCTGGCGGTGTAGGAAAACGGCGCGTCCCAGCTCCAGGCATCGGTGCCGGTCAGGCGTACACCGCGTTCCAGCAAGTACATGGTGGCTTCGTAGCCCATGCCGCAGCCGGCACCGAGATAATCCGGCTGTCCGTAACGCGCACCGGCACGGGTGTTGACCACCACGATGTCCAGCGGCTGCAGCTGGTGGCCGATACGCCTGAGTTCGGCTTCCACATCGGCGGCGGTAGCGACATAGCCATCGGGAAAATGGCGGAAGTCCAGCTTGACGCCAGGCTGGAAGCACCACTCCAGCGGCACTTGGTCGATGGTGATCGAGGGGCGTGCACCGCCGTTCTTGGCATCCTGGGTGGAATGAAAATGCCAGGGCGCATCCAGATGCGTGCCGTTGTGCGTGGTCAGCGTTACCCACTCGGCAGCGGCGGCCTCGCCGTCGGGATAATCCTCGGGCCGGGTGCCGGGCAGCATGGCCATGAATTCCGGCAGGGTGTCGGCATGGGTCTGGTAGGTGATCTTAGGCGCCAGCGGCGGCGGGTCGGAGAGCACGTCGTTTTCAAGATAGATGGACAAATCGACAAAACGATGACGCCGACGGGCTTGCAAGGATGCGGTCATGCCAGTGCCTCCTGGGTTTGAACAGCGCTGCTGCGCGGCAGCCGCGAAAAACAGAACGATGCAGCCACACCCAGTACCAGCGTCACCGGCCCCAGGCTGGCATAACCCCAGCCCTGTACCAGCGTGCCACCGAGGATGGGGCCGATGGCCGCACCGGTCATCAGCATGGCGGGCGTGGCCGCCATGGCACGACCACTGCGGTCCAGGCGGGCCATCAGGCCAAAGGCAAAGGTGTGGGTGAAGATCATCACGGCGGCAAACACCGAAGCGGCCGCCGCATAGGGCGCAAAGTGCACCGAGGACATGATCACCACCACCAGCAGGGCCTGCACCAGCGGGCCTGCCATCAGCACGGTGCGGGCCGGCAGGCGTTTTTCCAGCAGCGCGGCCAGCGGGGCCGGCAGCAGGTTGACGAAGCCCAGTGCGATCAGCACGCCGGTCACGGCGTTCAGGCCAAAGCCACGATCACTGCCGACGCGTTCCAGAAAGCTGAAGGTCATCGATTGCACCAGCCCCATGCAGGCGATGCCGACAATGCCGTACCAGATCTGGCGCGGCACCGGCTGGCGAGGCTGGGTCACCCGTGGCAGACCGCCGCTCTCGGGACGCGGAAAGGCCAGGGCGCAGGCCAGTGCACCCACGGCCATCACACCGGCAAACAGATAGAACAGCACCGGGCCACCCAGGCTGGCGACAATCGGCGGTGCAGCGCCGAGAAACAGGATGGCGAACACACCCAGCGCAATGCCCACCAGCGCAAAGCCGCGATGCGGATTGCTGCCCCTGGCGATGGTGCCGTGCGTAACGCTCAGCGACATCCCGGTGGTGATGCCGCATGCAGCATGCAGCGCAGCCAGCAGCAGGTAGTGGCTGGTTTGCGCCGCCACGGCAAACAGCAGGGCCGACAGGCTGAAACCGATGGCGGCCTGCCAGCGCGCGGTGTCCGGGTTGAAGTACGGTGCCAGCACGGCGCTGGCCAGCACGGCCCCGCCCAGGAACAGCGAAGCCAGCAAGCCGGCCTGCATGGGTTGGAAGTGGTAATGCGCCACCAGCGTGCCAACCCAGATCGGCAGCGCGACCAGGTCTATCATGCCGGCGCAATGCGCCAGCATCAGCGCAGCCAGCGCGCGCTTGGAATTGCTCGTGATCATTTTGTCTCCTTGCGTTGCACGCAAATTGAGAAACATCAATCGTCCATGTCGTCCGGAAATTCAGATCGGCAGCGCCAGCGCGGCATGCGACTCGCGCATGATGCGGGAGTGCTCGTCCTTGTCGCCGCCTTCAACCTCGATCTCGCCCAGCCGCGCCGAGTTCTCCACCACCATGCGGCAGCGCTCCCAGCGGCGCTCTTCGAAGGCCGACAGGGCCAGCGGCACCTGGCTATGGCGCGCCAGCTCCTCGGCCAGCACCAGGGCGTCTTCAATACCGATGCAGGCACCCGAGGCCAGGTGCGGGGTTGTGGCATGCACGGCGTCGCCGATGAGCACCACCCTGCCCCGGTACCACGGGCGCGGCAAAAGCAGGCCCTCCAGCGGACGGAAGATGATGCGGGCCTTGTCGTCAATCTGCGCGCGAATGGTCTGCAACACCGGAGCGCTGAAGCCTTCCAGCAGGCCGCGCAGATGGCTGACAAAGGTTGCCGGATCAACATGCTCATTCACCGGGCGCGGCTCGGTGACGAAGAGGTACATCTCGTCCCGGGAAACCGGATTGACGCCCGGCTTGATGCGCGGCCCCAGCCACATGGTGGCCGTGACGATTTCTGGCGGGCGCGGCAGCACCGCACGCCATACCGCCTGACCGCTATAGCGCGGCTTGGGGGCGTCGGGAAAGACCTCGGCGCGCAGCTTGGAATAAAGACCGTCAGCGCCGATCACCAGGTCGTAGCGACGGGTCTGGCCATCGGTGAAGTCCACTTCGACTTGCTCGCCGACTTCGCGCAGTGCGGTGAAGGTGCAGCCCAGGCGCACGTCGGTACCCGCGGCGCGGGTGGCATCAGCCAGGATGCGGGCCAGTACCGGCCGCAGGATCGCGCCGCCGCCCGGGACATCGGGCGCAGCCAGGCGCGGCGTGGGCAATTCGGCAACTTGCGGGCCATGCGGCAGGTACAGGCGCACGCCGTCACCGGCTGCGCCTTCACGCAGGAAGGCGTCAAGCACACCCAGCTGCTTCAAGGCGCGCAGGGTGGCCGGTCCCAGACTGATGCCGGCACCATAGTTGCGCCACTGGGCGTCCAGTTCGACCAGTTCGACGTGTGCGCCACGGCGGCGCAGGTCGATGGCGGCTGACATGCCGGAAAAGCCACCGCCAATGATGAGGATGCGTTGTGCTGCTAGTGTCATGATGTGTCTCCTTTATTTTCTTGTTGAATTTTTCTTGCACGAATTAAATCTGCTCACCCCCGGCCACATGCAGGCCACCTGCGTCATCGATGCGCAATGGCACCGGGGTGAGCCTGTCACCCAGGCAAGGGCCGAGCGTGCATAACCCGCTGAGCGGATCGAACAGCGCGCCATGGGCGGCACAGACCACGTGCTGGCCGCCCGCATCGAGATAGGCATCACGCCGCCACGGCAGCGGCGTGCCGTGGTGCGGGCAGAAGTCCCGCCAGGCGCGCAGCTGTTCACCCTTGCGCAGCAGGAAGATGGTGGCCTGCCCTGCGCCTGCGGTATCGAAACCGCGCGCGCCGTCCTCGGGCAATTCGCTGATATGGCACAGGTACATGGCTGTCTCCGCGCGGCGGGGTCAGTGTGCCGCGCCAGGCGGCGGCGGGCTGCCCGGTGCCCACTTCTCACGGTACTGGAACAGGAACAGTTGCGAGGCATCCGCGCCCATGGGAGCTTCACGCGCGGCCCACTGTTCATCGTGCAGGTCCATGTCGGCGTCGTATTCGACATGGCAGCCCAGCGGCGAATTGAAATACCAGAACCAGTTGCTGCCAAAGCGGTGGCGTCCCGGCCCCCAGAAGCTCTGGTAACCCTTCTCGACAAAGCGGGTCCCGGCCAGCAGCACTTCAGTAGGGCCGCCCATGTGGAAGGTGAAGTGTTCGCAGCCTTTCATGAAGGGCGGCGTCTGGATCATGAACAGGGTGTGGTGATCTTGCGTGCCGGCCGGGCGCAGGAAGGGCCCCACACCGGTGAAACGGTCAGTGCAGCTGAAACCCAGGCGCTGATAAAAAGCCTCGGCCCTGGCGACATCAGGCACGAAATACACCACATGCGACAGCGTGCGTGGCAGCGCTGGCAAATCCGCAGGCAAACCCAGCTGATTGGGTGGGCGCTGGGTGTCGCCGGGGCTGTTGACCCGCTCGGAAGGCAGCGCCAGATCGCGCCGCACCGTCAGCTGGAAAGCCAGCGCAAAGCCCATGTCATCGACGCTGCGTACCACGCCATCGCGACGGCTGACTTCGCGGTCGCGGCGCAGTTCGGCTTCGATGGCGTCCAGTGTGGCGGCATCGGCCACGCCATAGACGGTTTCGCGCAACAGGCTGGCCGTACCCATGGCCGGTGGCAGGGTGGCGTCGTCCACGGCGCGCAGCACGATGGCGGTGCCATCGAGGGCTTCGAAACGGTCGCCGCCTGCATCTTTCAAGCCGTAGTCGCGCAGGTACTGGCGGCAGGCGGGCAGATCATCCACGCCGAAAACCAGGGCATCGGGGCCAATGATGTTCATCGGTATTTCCTTTGATTGACTGAGTGTTTTGGTATTGCGTAGTGCGGTAGACATCAGGCCTTGGTACGCCCGCCCAGGGTTTCGGCCACCCAGTCGGCGATGACGTGACCGGCATTGATGGAGTTGTCGAAACTGGCGTGCTGCACCCCGCCCTCGCGCTCGGTGAAAATCTTCAATTCACGCTTGGGGCTGTTGACCAGTTGTTCGTAGGTGCGCTGCGCCCACTTGAGCGGAATCTGGCTGTCCTTCTCGCCATGGGTCACCAGGAAAGGCACGCGGATTTTCTCGACCACACCATCCAGATGCACGTCTTCGGCAATGCGCATGAAATCGTCGATGTCCTTCGCACCCCACACCCAGCACACGTGCTGCCAGTAGTGCGGCACAGGGAAGTCGCCCTCTTTTTCCAGACGGCGCTTCTGCACGTCGCGCCAGTCGTGATTGGCACCCCACACCACGCCGCAGGCAAAGCGCGGCTCCATGGCCACCACGCGCGGGCAGTAGTAACCGCCCAGCGAGACGCCTTCGCAGCCGATGCGTGCCGGGTCCACGTCGTCGCGCTGTTCCAGCCAGTCCACCACGTGGCGCGCCCAGTGCTCGGCATCGAAGCGTGCGGTCAGACCGTGCAGGCGCAGGGCTTCGCCGGTGCCGGGCTGGTCGATCACCAGCGAGGAGACGCCACGCTCGGCCAGCCAGCCGGGCAGGCCGACCATGTATTTCATTTCCTTGGTCGAATCCAGTCCATTGAGCTGGACCAACACCGGTGCCGGGCCATCGACCTTGCTGGCGCGGACATACAGCCCGGAAATGACCTTGCCCTCATAAGGAATTTCCACGCGCTCGCAGTTCTCGCCCGACAAGGCAATGCCGCGCTGGAACACCTCCAGGAAGCGCCGGTACAGTTCCAGCCGGCCCGGCGCACCGTGCCCCTGCAGGCGTTCACAGGTCAGCAGATAACTGGCTGCGCGCTTGTACTTGGCACCGGCCGAGAGCAAGCGCCCGCGCACTTCGTCCTCGGCAGCCAGGCTGCACAGCTTTTCTGCCATGTCGGCCCAGGTGGCGCGAAAGGCGGCAGTGCCTTCCGCGTCCGGCTGCCTGGCGGCCTCTTGCAAAGGCGCGCACATGGCTTCGATTTCTCCGATACGCGCGCCCATCTCGATGGCGAGATCGACGGAAAGATTCCAGACATAGTTCGTCGGGAAGTAACGGAACATGGTTTTACTCCTTGGATGATGAGAGATGCCGGGGAATGCGGCGTCCAATAAGCTCAGTGCCGCCCGTCCAGCCACAGCGGCATGGCGAAGTTGATCCAGACGGCATTGCTCTTGGCCGTGTTGGCGGCATACACGCCTTGCTGGTAGTTCATGTTGATGTTGAAGCTGCCGGCGTTGTAGCCGATGGTCGGCCCGATGGCGAAGCTGCGGGCGCGGTTGCCGGTGATGGTGCTGCCGTTCTGGCTGTCGTCGGTGAACTGGTTCAGATAGGAGCCGGTCACGCCGACCTTCCACTTGCCGAAGTTCCAGCCACCAATGAAGTCGGCGACATAGGCCGAGCCAGAGCGGTAGTGGGTATCGCTGTTCTTGTCATTGAAGAGCAGGCGGTTGGAGATGCCCAGGTCCAGGCCATCCGGGTCGTTGTGGCGGATGGCCAGGACCGGCTGGTAGGAGTTGTAGCCCACGGCCACGCTGGTACGGGCCGGGTCGTAAGCACCACTCTTGAGGGCGAAGTCGAACCCCCAGGTGACATTGGTGTTGGCAGCAACGTCCCAGCGCAGCAACAGCGGGGTGACGGTGACGTTGGAGAGGCCATTGTGGGTCTCGCCCTGCCCCGCTACTTCGGTATGCAGTGAAACAAGCGGCAGCACCAGTTGCGAATACACCTTGGCACCGAGAAATTCCACGCCATAGGAAGCCAGCAGGCGGGTGGTGGAACTGAAAGCGTCGGACTTGAACGGAATGGGCCGCTTGTTACCCTGGTTGTCGTAGAGGCCGTTCGAACTGCTGTAGTTGAACTGTTCCACCGCGAACACACCCGGAATGGGCGGCAAGGCGGCGATGTATTCACTGGTCGATCCGGTCGGGAATGGCGAAATGCCACTTTCAAAGGCCAGCGCGGATTGCATGCTGCCGGCACCCAGAACGCTCAAGGCAGCATAAGCGGCCAGCCGCCGGGCTGGTACGTGTTTGGTTTTCATTTTTGTCTCCTAGTCTCCTACCTTGCCTGGCTTGTTGTTTCGCCGTTGCGGCGTGTTGTCTGGGCCAGGCAGAACAGCGGTGCGGGGAGCACCACCGACTTGCCGTGCCGGCCTTTTCTCGTGTTTCCCTGCGAGGCCGTGCAGCGGATGAGTCAACATTAAGAGCGAGGTTGATATTGATCAAATGGATTGTTTTGATTCATGCTATGGACGGCATCAATACCTGACCGCACCCAGCAAGCCTGCGCAAGCAGCGCTGGCCGCCCACCGTGGAGACTTGTCCATGCGCTTCAACAAGCTCGACCTGAACCTGCTGGTCGCTCTGGATGCCCTGCTGACCGAACTCAACATCAGCCGCGCCGCCGAGAAGACCAATCTCAGCCAGTCCGCCATGAGCAATGCCCTGGCGCGCCTGCGTGAATACTTCGATGACGAATTGCTGATCCAGGTTGGACGCCGCATGCAACCCACGCAGCGCGCCGAGGTGCTGCGCGACGCGGTCAACGATGTGCTGCGGCGAATCGAAGGCTCCATCTCGGCCAAGCCAGCGTTTGTTCCTGGCGAATCGAACCGGGAATTCCGCATCTCGGTATCGGATTTCAGCCTGAGCGTGCTGATCCCGCGGGTAATCGCGCGTGCGCATGCCCAGGGGCCGCGCATCCGCTTTGCGCTGATCCCGCAGGTGCAGGACCCGACGCGCGCGCTGGACCGCGCCGAGGTGGATTTGCTGGTGCTGCCACAGGAATTCTGCACGCCCGACCACCCTGCCGAAGAAGTCTTTATCGAACGCCACGTGTGCGCGGTGTGGCGCGGCAGCGCCTTGGCCGAAGGCGAGCTCACGCTGGAGCGCTACATGAACGCCGGCCATGTGGTGATGGTGCCGCCCGGCACCAATTCCAGCTCGGTGGAAGCATGGATGGCCAACAAGCTGGGCTTTGCGCGACGCGTGGAGGTAACCAGTTTCAGCTTTGCCTCTTGCGTGGAACTGGTGCAGGGGACGGACCGTATCGCCACCGTACACAGCCGCCTGGCACACAAGCTGGCACCGCTGCTGCCGGTGGTATTGAAGGAAAGCCCGCTGCCGCTGGCGCAGATGCACCAGATGATGCAATGGCATCGCTATCGCACCAATGACCCCGGCATTCAATGGTTGCGTCAGATCATCCTGGAGAGCGCGCGCGAGATGGAAGAGGACATGGGCAGCTGAAGCCACAACTGCGGACAGCCCGGCCATGCCGGCAAATGAACTGGCTTGTGATAGGAAGCATTCGCCGGGGCATGACACGACAGCGGGCAAGGAAGATCTGTGCAGCACAAAAGACAGATGCCAGGCTGCCAGTACCGGGCGCAGAAAAGAAGACCAAGTACAGCTGCTGGCAGTGAGCCAGTCTTAGCCTGGGCATACCGCAGCATCGGCTTTTACAGCGCTTACAATGCCGCTTCACGCATTCCGGGCTTGCAGTGTTAGCGCGGGCTGGAACAGGGGTTGCGGTCCTGATGTCCGCCCCCCATTCATCTCACCCTCCCCCACGCGATGGGTGCCGCAGGCGTCTTTTGCTCTGCGCCTGCACTGCGGTCACGGCCAGGTAAGCGCCTCCACTGAGTGCGGTAATCCAGAAACTGCTTGGCCAATCCGTATGGAAGGCCAGGGTAATGCCAAGCCATGCTTCCGCCAGTGCCAGTACCGCCGACAACACCACCCCGGCGCCGAGATGGGCAGTCAGTTTCTGCGCGGTTGCCGCAGGCCCTACCATCAGCGTGAAGACCAACAAGACGCCAACAATCTGGATGCATTCAGCGGTGGTCAGGGCAACAATGGCCAGAAAGAGCATGGAAACATGACGCAAAGAAACGCCCTTGGCCTCTGCCAGCTCGGGTTGCAGACTGGCAAACACCAGGGGACGGGCCATGAAGGCAAGCAAGAGCAGGCAAGCCATGCCCAGCCATGCCAATGTCCATAGCGTTTCGGTACTCACCCCGAGGACGTTGCCAAACAGCAAGGCCGTGGCTTGCGTGGCATAGGCAGTAAAGAAATGGAGAAACAACATGCCCAACCCCAGGGCCAATGAAAGGATGGTGCCGATCACGATGTCACTGCCCTGCAGGCGCTCGCCCAATGCCCCCATGGAAACGCCGCCGAGCAAGGTGACCGCAATCAGCCCCCACATGGGCGACACGCCAAGCAGCGCTGCGCCGGTTGCACCGGCAAAACCAACGTGTGACAAGGCATGGCCGGCAAAAGTCTGGCCGCGCATCACCAGAAAGAACCCCACCACACCGGCAAGCACGGACACCAGCCCCCCTGCGATGAAAGCGTTCTGCATGAAATCGTATTCAAGCATGGTGACAGTGCTCCTCTTTTTCCACTTCGCTATCACCTGCCATCACGAAAATGCGGTTTTTCATGCGAATCACATCAATGGTGGAACCATACAAGCGCGATAACACCGGCGAGGTAATCACCTCGTCCACCTTGCCCAGCGCAGCCTGACCCCGTCCCAGATACAACACCTGGTCGATGGCACCGAGCAGCGGATTGAGTTCATGCGCGCTGAAGATCACGGTAATCCCCAATTCTTGCTGCACTTGCCTCACCAGTGTCACTACCCCGTGCTGGTGGTGCGGGTCCAGACTGATCAGGGGCTCATCCAGCAGCAGCAAGCGTGGCCGCCCCAACAAGGCTTGTGCCAGCAGCAGCCGCTGCCGCTCGCCCCCTGAGGTTTCCATGAGGGGCCGTCGTGCCAGCCCGGCAGCCCCCACCATGTCGAGCGCCCAGTGCACTTCCTGCCGCTCGGCCCTGTTCAGGATGGGCAGGCCCCAGCGATGACCATTGCAAGCGCTGGCGACAAAGTCCCAGCCACGCAAACGCATGGTACCTGCCAGACTGCGCAGCTGCGGGATATAACCTATAGCAGCATTGCCGCGCGAGACCGGCTCACCCAGTACCTGGATGCTGCCACCAGCCGGCTGTATCAAGCCGAGTATCGTGCGCATCAGCGTGGTCTTGCCTGCTCCGTTGGGGCCGAGCATGCCAATAAAGAGTCCCTGGCCAATATCCAGGCTCACGTCGGACAAGACCGTCCTTCCTGCGAAAGAAACGGTCACCTGTTGCAATGAAAGCGCGTTCATCACTTGCCGGACAACAAGGCTTGATGCAGCGCGTTCAGTTGACCAAGCATCCAGTCCTGATAGTGCTTGCCTGCTGGCGTGGTTTCGGTGACGCCCACCACGGGAACTCTGGATTCCCTGGCAATTTTCTGAACCCGCTTGGCCGATTGGTCCGAAGCCTGGCTGTTGTAGAACAGCACTTTCACCTGATGGGTTTTCAGGTCGTTTTCGAAGGCGGCAACGTCACTGGCACTCGGCTCGGTGTTGTTCATGACGGCCAGCTGGAATTTTTCATTACGCATCTTCAAGCCAAGTGCGCTTGCCATATACCCGAATACCGGCTCGGTAGCGGTAACCGGCGTGCCCGCGTATCTGGCATGTATCGACTTTACTTTGCTGTTGAGCACCTGCAGCGAATCCAGGAAGCGCTTCAGGTTCTGTTCGTACTCGGCCTTGCTGGACGGATCCGCAGCCTCAAGCTCCAGCGCAATCGCTTTCGCCACCAGCGGCATGGTGGCCGGGTCGTACCACAGGTGGGGGTTGTCACCGGTTTTCTTTTGCATCAATTGACCGGCAACGATTTCCTTGCGACCCGGTGCTTTGGCAGCGGACAGCAGCTTGGCCATCCACGGGTCGTAATCGATGCCGTTGTACACCACCAGCCTGGCGGCACTCAGGGCCTTGGCTGTCGATGCACTGGCTTCGAACAGGTGTGGGTCCTGATCCGGGTTGCTCAGGATGCTGGTGACATGCACATGCTTGCCGCCAATTTGCTGGGCAATATCGCCATAGAAATTCTCGCCAGCCACGACGTTGATCGGCTGGCCGGATGCCTGTGCCAACAACGATGTGCAGGCCAGGGCAAGGAGTGAAGCAAGGCGGGTGATGCGATTCATGTGTATTCTCACTTTCAAATGTTATGTTATAACTCTTCGCCGATTCTATGTAATGATATAACATTGTGCAAACTATTTTGCTGCCCCCACCTGCCAGGCAAAACTGGATCGCCAAGGTTGGCGGTGGGCACTGTGATGACCAGGAGCCACGACAATGACTGTCGCCCTCAAGCCAGCGCCTTGCGCTTTATCACCCACCACTTCATTCCACGATGCCGCCAGCTTGACCGATCTTGTACGCATTTTCGACGAAGATGTGCAGCTCTGCCTGTATCAGCGCAGCCCGGTGGAGTCCATCACCCGCTACTTTGCCGCTGCAGGCGAGCAAGGCTTGCTCGGGCTGGGATTCCGGCTCCTGGCCACCCCGGGCCAGCCACTGGATATTCCAGCACTTGCAGCACTGCCAGGGCGTGACGCCCTGGTCCAGGACATGGCTTATCTGCTTGAAATTTATGGCGAACTGCTGGGCTGCCCACAGGTGGGCATGCGGCTTGAGGTTCTCGATCGTGCCATGTGCCCGCGCTTTCATGTCGACCGGACGGGCGTGCGCATGTTGTGCACCTACCAGGGCCAGGGTACCGAATGGCTCAGTGAGGAAGCCGCCGACCGCAGCAAGCTGGGCAACCTGGCACAAGGGATGCCGGACGAGACTTCAGGGCTTATCCGTAACCCCAGGGCCATCCGGCAGGCTCCACCCTTTTCCCTGCTTCTGCTCAAGGGAACGCAATGGCAGGGCAATCATGGACGCGGAGCCATTCACCGCTCCCCCACCCCGGACCCGCTAGGGCCATGCCGTGTACTACTGGCGCTGGATGCAATCTGGTAGCCCGCGCCCGATTTGAATTCCCAAGGAGAAAACCATGCAAAAACTTCCTGTCACCGTGCTGTCCGGCTTTCTTGGTGCCGGTAAAACCACCCTGCTCAATCACATCCTCAACAACCGTGAAGGCAAGCGGGTTGCCGTCATCGTCAACGACATGTCGGAAGTCAATATCGATGCCCGCCTGGTACGCGAGGGCGGCGCAGCCTTGTCCCGCGCCGAAGAAAAACTGATCGAGATGAGCAATGGCTGCATTTGCTGCACCCTGCGTGAAGACCTGTTGCTTGAAATTGGCCGACTGGCACGCTCCCGGCGCTTTGACTACTTGCTGATCGAATCGACCGGCATTGCCGAACCATTACCGGTAGCGGAAACCTTTGTTTTCCGGGATGACGATGGAGCAAGCCTGTCGGACATTGCCCGGCTGGACACCATGGTGACAGTGGTCGATGCCTGTAATTTCTTGCGCGACTACAGTTGCCGCGACCAACTGACTGACCGAGGTGCAAGCCTGGGAGAAGAAGATGAACGCCGCGTGGTGGACTTGCTGGTTGAACAAGTGGAATTCTGTGACGTCATCGTGCTGAACAAGACCGATCTGGTGAGCCCGCAAGAGCTGGACCGCCTCGACAGCATTCTGCGCTCGCTCAATCCGCACGCCGACATCGTGCGCAGCGCGTTTGGCACGGTCCCCCTCAAGCGCGTGCTCAATACCGGTCGCTTCGACTTCGACAAGGCATCAGAGGCCGCCGGATGGCTGGCCGAGTTGCGTGGCGAGCATGTACCGGAGAGCGAGGAATACGGCATCAGCAGTTTCGTCTACCGTGCCCGCCGGCCATTCCATCCACAACGGCTATGGGACTGGTTTTCATGCCAATGGCCCGGAGTGATACGTTCCAAAGGCTACTTCTGGCTGGCAAGTCGGCCTGATTTTGCAGGCAACTGGTCTCAGGCGGGTGCCATCTCGCGTCATTCCTGTGCCGGCCTGTGGTGGGCAGCGGTCGCCAGGGAAGACTGGCCGGAAGACCCGGAAAGTCTGGCAATGATTGAGGCGCGCTGGGAAGCACCATGGGGTGACCGCCAGCAGGAACTGGTAATGATCGGCATGAATATGGACGAAGCCGCACTGATTGCCCGGTTTGACGCCTGCCTGCTGACCGATGCCGAACTGGCAGCCACGGAAAAAAGCAGCGCCGGCCTGGCCGACCCCTTCCCAAGCTGGACCTTGAACCCGCCAGAGAACACTGCCTGAACTAGAGAGTCAGGAGTGAAATGCCTTGCTTGCTGGATACCGGCAAGATGAACGGAGCCATCTTCCGTCCGGTGTGCAAGGCAGCGCGCAGGCCAGACTGTCGCCAGACTGTTGGGCTCCGGCGGTTGGTCGTTCCAGACGGGTAGCCGCATCAATCACGCCTTCAGTCATCGTTGCCATATTGCGCTGGCTGCCCTGCCCTGCACAGACGCATGCCATGCCACAAGCCTGCACACACACTTCATTTCGTCATCAACAATAATATTCCCTTGTTCTGACCTGGGCTCTGGTCTATCAAAAGATAGGCAATAAACCGGATTATTTGTAAGGGATTGTTTTTTATCAATTTACCGGACAGACCCGACAAATCATAATAGTGGTGGGGAAAGATCATGTTGAGCCAACTATCCGTAAGACAAAAACTGCTCGGGGGCTTTACCCTGGTCATCATGCTGCTGTTCGTCCTGCTGGGCGTGGCGATTTTCAACATGAAAATCATCAATAGCAAAATCGTCGACATGACGCAGCACCGCTACCCCGAAATCAGCCTGGCCAATAGCATCACCACCAAATCGCTGGATATAGGCCAGCAAATCCGTAATGCCATCATATTCAGTGCTGACAATACCGAGGAGTACCTGGCAAAGGCCGACAAGCTGGACAAGAGCCTGGATGAAGACATGGCCAAGATAGAGCCGTTGCTTTCCACAGCAAAGGGCAAATCCTTGTTTGCCCAGCTGAAGCAGGAAGACCAGGCATTGAGCGCTGCGCTGGATCAGATCTACCCCTTGATTCGCAGCCACAAGTCAGCTGAAGCTGCGGCCATGGTGAAACAGAAGCTCTCTCCGGCCAACAATGCATACATTGCCAGCCTGAAGGAGTTTTCCACCTTTCAGGAAGAGCTGATGCAAAAATCGATTCAGGATGCCACCGGCGCTTACCAGGAAGCCATGGTCAGCATGATGACGGTGGGTGGCATTGCCCTGCTGCTGGCAGTGAGCTGTGCCCTGTTCATCGCCCGGCTCATCACCTTGCCACTGCAGAAATCTGCACGGCTGGTAGAACAGATCCGCCAGGGAAACCTCACCGGCCAGGATGAGGACTACCCCAAGGCACGGGACGAAGCCATTCAGATTGCGCATGGTATTCAGGAAATGCGCAGTGGCCTGCGCGAGATCGTGAAGTCCATCCAGATGAATGCACACAATGTGGCCGACTCCGCCCGAGAACTGTCCAGCATGGCAGAACAGGTGGCCAGCGGTGCCCAGCATCAGGCCGAAGCCACCTCTCAAGCCGCCGCCACCATCGAACAGCTGACAGTCAGCATCAACCACGTTGCCGACAACTCCGACGAAGCCAAGCGCCAGTCCCTGCAGACCGGCAGTCTGGCGCGTGACGGTGGCAAGGAAGTGATTGATTCGGTGGCCCGCATCAAGGATGTCAGCCATGCAGTCAGTGGCACATCTACCCAGATGAACATGCTGAGCAAGGAAGTGGAGAAAATTGACAGCATCGTCACGGTGATCCGTGATGTTGCCGACCAGACCAATCTGCTGGCGCTCAACGCCGCCATCGAAGCCGCACGAGCAGGGGAAATGGGCCGAGGCTTTGCCGTGGTGGCCGACGAGGTACGCAAGCTGGCAGAACGAACCACTTCTTCCGCCAGTGAAATTACCCAGATGATCAACTCCATCCAGCATGGCGTCAGCCGCGTTGTTGGAAGCATGGATACCAGTCTGGATAGTGTGCAGGCCGTTACCAGCAGCACCGAACTGGCCTCGCAGACCATAGAACGGATTGGCAACAGCACCCACGCCATCGAGCGCAGCATTGCTAACATCACCGACGCTCTGGGTGAACAGCGTACCGCCAGTCAAAGCCTGGCTCAAAACATGGAGCGGGTGTCGCATATGGCCGAGGAGAACAGCGCCACCGTGGAGGAGTTGGCCACCACATCGGCCCAGCTAAGCTCCCTGTCCCATGACTTGCAAGGTATTACGTCGCGCTTTCAGCTATAGCATGTCAGCCCTTGGTGACACCCGTCCGGTTTACTGAAGGTATTGGTGGCCGCTTTCAATGGGAACGCGGCCATTTTTCATCCCTTGCTCACCGGTCAGCAGCGGCGGAACAACTGACCATGCACCTTCCAGTCCGCTATTCGACAGAACAACGGTCAATGGCGGCTTTAGGCAAATGTTCAGCCTGCAGCATTCAGGGTTGGTGATATATCAGGCTATCAGAAGGTGCCTGTCCTCTATCAAGCAGACCATAATCCCGCTCAACCGCAGCCAGGGCGTGCCGCTGCTGGTGGCCAACCACGGTGTAATTGCTGGTGGCGGTGGCTCCGGAGCCACCGGCTGGTACGACGGCGGCAGCGGCAACTACAACTCTACCGGTGGTGGTGGCTGTGGGGGGGTAGTTATTTTGTCACCGGTACTTGATCGGTGATGAAGCGACGAAAGCCAATAACCACGCGGCTATCAGCATGGCGGGGGCGTCCAGCTTGTCGTGCAGGAAAATGCGTAAAAACAGCTGCAGATTGATTGATCTTGCAGTGTTTTTGACACCGGACTGAATGGTTCGCGGTTCAGGATGGATGGCCGGATAGCATTCATCATTGGCAGCCTGGTACATCACAGGTGCCGGTTGGAGGTAGTGCGGGCCAGTCGGTTTGAGCAAGTCGAGCGCATCATTTAATAGCCGCCTGAGGCGCTCGACATCCGTATCTCCGGCATGATGGGCTGAACCTCGCAGATGGACAGGCCGTTAGACTAGTACCCGCCTGTCCTTTTGGGAACTGTCGAAAAGTAGAGTCAGGCCACCAGTGCACCCAAGGCCTGGGTCATGGTTTCTCGACTTCCTCCCCTGGCAATGTAGTCATACAAAAAGGCCACCACCTGGCCACGTTGATCCGGGCGCAGCTTCAGTCCACGTTCTTGCAAGATGGACTCCAGCACCGATTCCACCATCCGCACGCTGGACTATGTGCGCCGCGCCTGCCGCCAGCGCACCACCCAGCGCTTTCCCCGCGACAAGCTGTCCGAACGCACGCCGGACAAGGTGCGCAGCGAAATCCTGGATGTGCTGTACAAGCTGGAAGAGCTGGAAATCCTGGAAGCGGTCGATGCCAACAAGGACGGCGTGCTGGTAGAGCGCGACCTGCAGAACGTGGGCTGGCTGTGCGTGCGCATTCCGGCGGATGTGGTGAATGGCTTGCATGTCATCGCCGGCCGCATCGACCTGCTGCTGTAAACCACCCGACAACCCGGCAGCGACCGGAGGCCACCAGACCCGAGAAAGCCGCTGCCACAAACTGGAGCACTCCATGCTGGAAGAATACGCAGGTGCCATCGTGCTGGAAGTCGATGGCCAGGAAGTGGAAGTCATCGACCTTTCCCCTACCACCAAGACCGGCCGCAAGCTGGTCAAGACCATGAACAAAACCGGCCGCGCCAAGGGCTTTGCCGAAGGTGTGGCGGAATACGACCTGGCCGCCACCGTCGCCATTCCGCTGACTGGCGACCTGGACTGGGAAGGCATCAAGGGGGCCAAGCTCACCATCTACCCGCTCAGTGCCGGCGGCAAGCGTGAAAGCTGGCTGGACTGCTTTACCACCGAAGTGGGCGAGAAATACAGCGTGGATAACGAAGCGCGGCGCGACATCAAACTGTCCGCACTGCGCAAGGTGAAGGAATAAGCCATGACCCTGCTGGAAAAACTGAAACATGCGGCCAGTCAGCGCCAGCCGGTGCAGCTGGGCGATGCCTGCCTGTGCTTGCGCCTGCTGACCGAGCAGGACTACGCCACCGCGGGGCTGGCCGCCCACCAGGCCTTTGCCGATATCACCATGACTGCCACCAGTGCCGAACTGTACGAGCGACACCTGGCCAACGAACTGCTGGCGCTGGCGGTGCTGGATGCCGAGGACGGCCAGCCGGCATTTGCCTCGGCCAGCCAGTTGGCCACCACGCTGACACGGGAACAGAAGGCGTATTTGCTGGAGGAGTATCTGGCCTTTGAGCGGGCATTCAGCCCGACCCGCATGACGGACGAGGCATTCCTGGCACTGCTGGATGAGGTAAAAAAAACGCCGCAGACAACGCGTTTGAACGATTCAAGTACCGCCACGCTGAAAAGGCTGGTGCGGTGTTTGGCAAGCCCGCCATCGCCCTGAGCGACGCGGAGTGGCTGTATCTGCTGGCGCTGGCCCAGGTGGTCAGCGCGGAGGATCGCAGCGAGCGGACAGGTATTCGCAGAGTGAAATCGCAACGGCGCAAACCGCCGCCAGCGCCCGCGCCAGCAGCGACAGTCCGCCAAAAAACAGGATAGCCACCCCGCACAGCAACATCAGCAAGCCGCCGGCCAGTGCCGGCGCGCCCAGTGTCAATAACCATCCCGTCATGGTGCCCCCATGCAAAATCTGGAAGTTTCCCTGCGGCTCAGTTTAAACGGCCAGACCCAGATCGTATCGGGTTTGCGGCGGGCCGAAGCCGCCATGCGGTCCTTTGGGACAGGGGCTGAGCGCGCCCTGTACAACACCGTCAGCCTGGCACGCAAGCTGAACCACGAAATCAACGGTTTCTCCGCCATGTCCAGACTGGCCGCCACCCTGGGTGGCCTGTCCGCTGCGCGTGATGCCATGCGCGACAACCTGCGCTTTCATCGTGACTTGCTGGAAATGAAGCAGACCGGGGAGATGACGACCGCGCAAAGCAACCAGGCCAAACAGAAAGCGCTGGATGTGGCCAGCAGCACCCTGCAGATGCCGGAGGACGTACTGTCCGGCCTGCGCGCCTTCACCAGTGCGGGTGAAAAATTTGAATTCGCCATTGCCTCCATCAGTGAATCCTCCCGCGCTGCCACCGCCTATTTCACCAGTGCCGAAACCGTGGCCAAGCTGGACGTCGATGCCCGGCAAAAGCTGGGTATCCAGCCAGAGCAGCAAGCCTCCATGCACAATATGCTGCTGTATCACGGCCGGGCTGGCCGTTACGAAGTGGGTGCCATGGCACAGGACGCCCCCAAGACCTTCAACACCATGGCCGCGGCTGGCTTTACCGGCATCGAGGCGGTGAACCTGACCGGTGCCATTACCCAGCAGCTGATGAAGCTGGCCCCGGCCACGCAACCCAGTGAAGTGGCCACTTTCATGGAGCACTTCTTCGGCCACCTGACGCAGAAACACTATGTGAAAGGCCTGAAAGACAAGGGCATCGACATCAAGAAATACATGCCTGGCGGTTACTTTGGCGGGGTGGACAAACAAGGCAAGCCGATTGGCGGGCAAAAGGCGGTGGACAGTCTGTTTGCCTTCCTGCGCGAGCTAAAAGCCAAAAACCTGGATGACCCGTTCAAGCTGTCCGAGGCCGGTTTCCGCGAAATGTATACCAGCAAGGCAGCCCGGCAGTTGCTGGGCAATGTGGATGTGCTGGAAAACGAAATGCAGCAAGGCGAGGACGCTGCCAGGAATGACCTGGTTGGCGCGGCCGTGGCAGAAATCAGGGAAGCCAGCTTCGGCAAGATCAAGGCGGCCGAGGTGGAAGTGGCCAAACTCAAGCTGTCGGACAAGGCCACGCAGGCCACCGGCGGCATGGCGGGCATGGTCAAGTGGGCAGCCGAAAATCCGCTGACTGCAGCAGGCAGCGCCGCTGCACTGCTGGTAGGCGGACACTGGACCTGGAAGCGGCAATTACCCAGGTTGCTGGGCAAGATGGAAGCACGGGAAGCCGCCCGGCTGGAAAAGGCAACACAAGCGCGCCCCACACTCAGGACCAACACCGCCGGGCAGATTACCAACCATGCCGAAATCAAAGCCTGGGAACAGGCGCAAGCCACGGCGGCGCGGGAATCGCGTCTGGCCAAAACCGGCAAGCTGATCGGCAAGGCCGGCGGCGTGGTGCTGGGCGGTGTTTTGGCTGCCAATGAGGCACTGGACATCAACAAAGACCCGACGCTATCTGACCAGCAAAAGAAGATCGCCTGGTCCGGCCTGGCCGGTGATGTAGCCGGTGGCACCATTGGTGGCTGGGGTGGTGCAGCCATGGGCGCGGCACTGGGAACCGCCATTCTGCCGGGCATCGGCACCGCCATTGGCGGACTGCTGGGTGCCATTGGCGGTGCCATCAGCGGCGGCTGGCTGGGTAACAAGGCGGGCACGGCGGCCGGGACCGCCTGGTTTAGTGACCCATCCGGCAGCAGCAGCCTGGCTGGAAATGGTGGCAACAGCTTGCAACCGCAGCCACCACTGGCCCTGCTGCAATCCGTCATGGATTCTTCCACCCGCTTTAACCTGGCCGCCGACAAGATGCAACAGGCCAGCCAGCAACCCATGGTGGTGCAGCTGCAGGGCGAGTTCCGTCTGAACGGCAACGACCTGGTGGCCGTGGTCAATCAAAACAACAGCCTGACGGCACGGAGAAACTGATGTCCTGGAAGGATAACCTGCTGGACGCCAGCTTCCGCGGCCTGCTGTTCGACTGCCTGCAAACCGAGGACGAGGCCGAGCGCGATACCGCCAACCATGCCTACCCTTATATGGATGGCGAGGACGTGGAGGACCTGGGGCGCAAGGCGCGCCAGCTACGGCTGACGGCGGTGTTTTTTGGTGAAGACTACGACAGCCGCCTACAGGCTTTTCTGGCGGTGCTGGATGAACCCGGCCATGGCGAGCTGATTCACCCGGTGTTCGGCAGCATGGCGCGTATGCAACTGCTGCGCCATGTCGTCCGCCATTCCGCCGAGGAGGTGGATTACTGCACGGTGGAGCTGGCCTTCAAGGAAGCCACACCGGGCCAGCCCTTTTTTGTGCAACAGCTACCGACACAGCAGGCGCAAGGCCTGGCCTTGCAGGCGGATGCTGCCCGCCAGACTGGCATTGCCGTGTTCGACCAGGCCTTGGCCCAGTTGCAGCAATGGCAAGGCCAACTCGCCCCCTTGCAGGCGCTGGGCGCGGTGATGACCAGCACGCTGGCGGCGGTGCGCAGCCAGCTACATGGCCTGATCGCCGGGGCCAGCCTGCTGGACAGCCCCCGCGCCTTTGCAGCAGAGCTGGTGGGGCTGTTGGACGGGCTGGTGGACCTGCGCGGTTTCGATACCGACACCATCGCCAGCGACTGGAACAGCCTGGCCCGGCAGCTGGACCACATCGTGCTGCTGCCGGCGCAACAATCCCGTCCGGCCGACCCGGTCCGTGACTTACCGTCTGTTGCGGAGAACCAGCCCGCCCCGGCCCCAAGCCTGCCGCCGCGCCCGCAGGACGTGGCCCAGCTCACTGCGCTGGTGCAACTGTTGGCCGCCAGCACCCTGGCCAGCACCGCCAGTGAGCTGCTGACCGATCAGGCCGAGCAGCCCACGCTCACCCCGCCGCAGCTGGAGGCGATGGCCAACGATGTGCGCCAGCTATTGCAGGCAGGGATAGACAGCCATCAGGCAGCCTACCCGCTGGAACAGGCACGCCCGGTGATTGAGGCGTTAAAAGACACCGCACTGGCGGTGCAGGAAGCGGCGCGCACCGTCATTGCGCTGGCCCCGCCACTGATCCTGCGCCGGGTGGAGCAGGACGGCAATCTGCACCTGCAGGCGTTTGCCTGGTATGGCGACTACCGCCGCGCTGCCGAGCTGGCCCGCCTCAACCCGGCACTGCGCAACCCCAACCATCTGCACGCCGGAGACCTGCTCCATGCCTACGCCCGTTAACACCACGCCGGATGATGACGTGGTCAGCCTGCTGCTGGCCGGCAAGGCCCATCACGCATGGAGCAGCTACGAGATCGACGCTGATCTGCTGACCCCGGCCGATGCCTGGCAGTTGCAACTGGGCCTGCCGGATGGCCGCCTGCCAGCCGCGCTGCAGGAAGGCGCGGCGGTGCAACTGCGCATCGGCCGCGACCTGGTACTCACCGGGCGCATCGACGACATCGAGGACCCGATTGAGCATGGCGCACACAGCCTCACCCTGCGCGGTCGGGATGGCGCGGCGGTGCTGGTGGACTGCTCCTCGCCCATCTTCACCCGCCGCCAGGCCACGCTGGCCGACATCGTCGCCCAGGTGGTCAAGCCGCTGGGGCTGAGCAAGATCCGCATCGACGCCGCCCATAGCCTCACCCGCGAAAAAGTCAGCGTCGAACCGGGCGACAGCGCCTGGGACACCCTGCGCAATGCGGCCGAGGCCAACGGCCTGTGGCCGTGGTTTGAACCGGATGGCACGCTGGTGATTGGCGGGCCGGACTACCAGCGCCCGCCAGTGGCCAGCCTGATCCTGCGCCGTGATGGCCAGGGCAATAATGTGGAGCGCCTGCACCGCGTACGCAGCATGGCCGGGCGTTATTCGGACATCACCGTGCTGGGCCAGTCGCATGGCAGCGCGCTGCAGGCCGGCCGCCACGCCATCAAGGTGGTGGAGCGTGATAGCAGCGTCAGCGTGTACCGCCCACGCATCGTCATCGACCACGACGCCGACAGCCTGGCCGCCGCCCGCGCACGGGCACGCAAGATACTGTCAGACTCGCGCCTGCAGGGCCTGACACTGCAAGCCACGGTAAAGGGCCACCGCACCAGCGATGGCCTGCTGTGGACGCCGGGCCAGCGCCTGCATGTATTGAGCGAGCCGCACGACATCAACGGTATTTACTTTTTGATGGCGCGCCGCTTCAGCGGTGGCCGTGGCCGCCCCAGCCAGACCGTGCTCACCCTGAAAGAAGACGGGGCCTGGGTGCTGGACGCCCACCCGCACCAGCGCAGCCACCGCCGTGGCAAGAACAGCAGCGCCAGCGAAACCCTGGTGGCGGTGGATGTCAGCCGCCCTAATACCCTCAGCAAAGGCCAGCCATGACCCCAGAGATAGACCGCCGCATCAGCCGTGCGCTGGCCGGCATCCGCCAGGCCTTCCGTGGCGTGCTGGGCCTTACCAGCAATGGTGCCGCCAGCCAGCTGGCCCAGGTGGAAGGCCTGGCCGGTGAAGGCCTGCCCGATCTGGAGCTGTTCCAGCAGTTTGGCTTTACCAGCAATCCACCGCCCGGCACCGCCGTTGTGGTGCTGCCGCTGGGTGGCAAAACCAGCCACGGCATCATCATCGCCACCGAAAACGGCCAGTTCCGCGTGCAAGGCCTGGCCCCCGGTGAAACTGCCGTGTTTAACGCCTTCGGCGATACCTTTGTATTTAAAGACGGCCAGATAGCAGGCACGACCAAAACCTTTACCCTTACCGCCACCGAAGGCATGCGCTTTGATAGCCCACAGGCCGAGTTCACTGGCCAGGTGATGGTACGCCAGCAACTAACGGGACAAGGCGGCATGGCCATCAAAGGGGGGGATGGTGCGGTGTTCAGCGGGGATGTGCGGCAGGAAGGTGGCAGCTACCAGACCGATGGCGATGTGGTGGCGGGTGGGGATGTGGTAGCTGGCGAGGTCAGCTTGCGCAAGCATAGCCACAGGGAGTAGATTGAACCAAACAATTACATGTGCATAATCATGAAGCAGTACTCTCGTAAAGAAATGATTTCGGCTTGGTTGTTCATCCTTACTATCGTGGCAGTTGGTTTCGCTTTTTCTGTCAGTCTTTTATACCTTGGCCTGGCAAATTTCCATAAACAAAAAGTAGCTGCCTATTGGCCTGTCACAGAAGGTGTAATTACTTCCGTTCGAATACAAAACCATGGCCGCGGCGATATGATTCCTGTCTATACCTACAAATATACAGTGAATAACAAGCAATACAGCAATGACCGGCAATCCATTGGAGAAGGCATTGCATATAGTCGTATTAAAGATGTTCAACTAAACATGAAAAAACATCCAACAGGCTCCACAATACCTGTTCATTACGATCCAGAATCACCAGAAGACAGCACTATTTCCATTTCTTTTGATGCCGGCTTTACGAGTATCGTGCAGGCACTCATGGGGCTATTGATGTCCGTCGCTTCAGGCTGCATCCTCTTCTATTTGCTTCGCCCCAATAAAAAGATATCAACACTATCGGAGCAATAACTCTCATTCTTGAATTGGAAGCAACAGCACAACATGGCTCTTGCAAAATACGCACGCATTGCCGCATGGCTCATACAAATCATAATCACACCAATCTGTTTATGCTTGTCTCTCGGCATATTCAATGAGGTCATAGCAGAATGGCAGGAAGTTCAGGCAACCGGCACATGGAAAGTGACCGATGCCATCATCACTGAAGCGCGGCTAAATGACAGCCATGGTGGAAGGCATCGCGTTCTTGAACCGGTATACACCTACCAATACCAGGTCAATGGCAAACAGTACGTGAACAACCGGCAAGCAATCGGCGGAAGTGTAACCTTCCAGTTTACTCAGGATGCGCATCGCGACATGGCCAAGCACCCTGTCTGTTCAACCCTGCAAATACACTACAACCCGGCATCGCCCCAGGATAGTGCCATCACCATCATCCATGACAATTTTTACCGCTACTTCATGGGCATTTTTACTGCACTGGTTGCCCTGCTGTTCCCGGGCTACGTCTACTATCTCTTGTTCAGAAAAAAGAAGCGTCCCTCAAACCAGAACACTGCCGGAAGTGGCACCCTGCCGGTGAATTGATTTCCAAGGCGCACAACACGGCCCACTGAACCCCCTCAGCTAATCCCGTCTCCCACCATGCCCCGACAATCGGGGCATGGACGCTTTACTCGACCCCCACACCGCCAGCTATGCCGGCAGCCGTACCAGCACCCTGGCCAATGCCGTCTACCTGCGCCTGGCCACGCCGCTGGGCAGCTGGTGGGCAGACCCTACACTGGGCTCGCGCCTGCATGAATTGCGACGGGCAAAAGACCTCAGCCGCATCGACACGCTGGCACGGCAGTATGCCGAGCAGGCGCTGGCTCCCTTGCTGCAGGATGGTCGCGCCAGCCGCATCACGGTAGACAGCCAGCGGCCCCGACCGGGCTGGTTGATCTTGCTGATTGCCGTTACCGCAGCCAGCGGCGCATTGCAGACCTTCCGTTATCCGGTACGGGTGGGCGGCTGATGGCTTATCCCTTGCTCACCATGGCGCAGATCCGCGCCGACATGCTGCGCGACATCCGCAACCTGCTGCCGGAGGCGGATGTCGACCCGGATTCCGACTATTTCATCCGCGCTACCTCGGTGGCCAGTGCGGTGGAAGGCCTGTACCAGCACCAGGCGTGGATGGTGCGGCAGATCTTCCCCGACACCGCCGATCATGATTATTTGCTGCTGCATGCCCGGCTGCGTGGCCTGGCTCCCAAACCCGCAGTCACCGCCAGCGGCAGCATGCTGTTGCGTGGCAATCCCGGCAGCCCCGTCGCCGCCGGGGTGCAGGGCAAGTGGGGAGACCAGCTGTATATCAGCCGCGAGGCAGGCCGGATTGGGGACGATGGCACGCTGACACTGGCCGCCGCCGCCATGCAGGCCGGGCTGGCAGGCAATGCACCTGACGATGCCCGGCTGGAGCTACTGGCCCCGCCACCCGGGGTGCAATCGCAGGCGGCATTGCCCGAAATGCGCGGCGGCGTAGAGGAAGAAAGCGATGCCGAGCTGTTGGCGCGGCTGCTGGACCTGATCCGCCGTCCACCCGCTGGCGGCAATGTGCATGACTACCGCCGCTGGGCGCTGGAAGTGCCGGGCGTATCTGCAGCCTATGTCTACCCGCTACGCCGTGGGCTGGGTACGGTGGACATCATCATCACCTCGGCCGGTGGCCTGCCATCGCTGGAGACGCTGGCCGCCGCGCAAGCACATATCGATGCGCTACGCCCGGTGACGGCAAAGCACAGCCTGGTGGCCGCGCCCACGGTGCGCACCGTGGATGTCGAGCTGTTGCTGACGCTGTCCGGCCTGATGCTGGAACAAGCCCGGTTACAGCTGACACCGCAGCTGCACACCCGCTTCGACCAGTTGGCCCCTGGTCAGGTACTGGTCCGCAGCCAGCTGGAAACGCTGGCCTCCAGCCTGCCCGGTGTGGTGGATCGCCGCATTGTGTTGCCTGCTGCCAATGTGCAGCCGCTGGTGAATGAACAGCGGGTGGAATGGCTGCGGCTGGGGCGACTCGACATCAAGGCCATGCCATGAGCCACGCCACGCTATTGGCACTGCTGCTACCGCCGCAATCCTACGCCCGCAACGCCCAGCCCTTGCAGGTCGAACTGCACGCGGAGGGGCATGCGCTGGATGTGGCCGAGCGCGATGGTTTGCAGGCCGCCGCCGCCATCTCCCCCTTCTTTGCCGAATACACGCTGCCGGACTGGGAGCGCGTGTGCGACATCACCCCACCGTCTGGCGCGGGCTATCAGCAACGCTTGCAGGCAGTACTGGCCAGGCTGGCTGCCACTGGTGGCTTGAGCATTCCTTATTTCAAACGCCTGGCCAGCCGCCTGGGCTATCGCATCGACATCGTCGAACCGCAGCCTTTCCGTGCTGGCATCAACCGCGCCGGCGACATGCTGCAGGTGGCCGACATCATCTGGGTGTGGCAGGTGGTAGTGCATGCCGCCCAGGTGCAGGCCTGGCGCTTCCGCGCGGGCCAGGCCGGTGCTGGCGAAGCGCTGACCAGCTTTGGTGACCCTGTCATCGAAACCGTGTTCCGCGAGCTGAAACCCGCCCACAGCTTTGTTTACTTTGCCTATCAGGAGGGCTGAATGCAGAAGATCAACACCCCGGACAGCCTGTTTCACGATGGCGACCCGTCAACCGGTGCGCTGGGCAGCATCGTGACCGCCGCCTGGCTCAACAGCATGCAGGGCGAGCTGGTGAGCGTGATCGAGGCGGCCGGCATCAAGCTGGATGCGGCGAGGACCGACCAGCTCAAGCTGGCTATCGGCAAGCTGGTGAGCGATGCGGCCGCGCCACTCAAACATGGCCACGCGTGGGCGGACATCAGCAAGACACCGACCACGCTGGCAGGGTATGGCATTACCGATGCGCTGCCCCTCAAACCGCTGCTGGGCGCAAAGGTGGACCTGGACGACATTATCAGCACCGGCTGGTATCACCAGTCACTGAATAGTAATGCCGCCAGTGGTAGCAACTACCCGATACCCACTGCGGGCATGTTGTCTGTCTATGCTGCAGGCTCCATGGTGTACCAGCACTATCTGGACTATCAGGGCAAGCGTATTTACTGGCGGGTCAAATACAACGACACATGGTCTGCATGGGCAGGCTGTCCCACTGCCATTATCGGTGCTGCTGTAGCAACGACATCTGGCACTTCCTTCCTCTTTTCCGGAATACCAGCTTGGGCAAAACGGGTGAGGTTACTGTTGAACGGCGTGAAGACTGCATCAGGTACCGGACTGTTGGTCCAAGCAGGGAGTGGATCAGTTCAGACATCGGGTTATTTCTCTGGGTCTGCAGGTGTGTCAACAGGTCAAAACAGCACAACGTCTTATCTAAACTCGACTTCTGGCATGTGCATCTATTGCGCAGCGAACACCACGCATGTCGGAAAAATGGAGTTTGAGAAAACGTCTGGATTTAGCTGGATCGCCACCCATAAGGTGTATGGCGGGGTATCTACTCAAGTTACTGAAGGTGCGGGCAATGTAACGCTTTCCAGTCAAATTGATTGCATCAATCTAACAACGATCGGTGGCACGGACGTATTCAATGCGGGCAGCGCCAACCTGATCATTGAGGGCTAGGAAATGAAGAGAACTGAATTAAACGTAATTACTGGTGAAATTGCCGAGGTAAAGTTGAGTGCCGAGGAAATTGCAGCAATTGAGGAAGCAGCAGCGGGCGCTACATGGATTAATCTGCAATCCCAAGCGAACACAGCTCTTCTTGCCAGCGATACAACAATCTTGCGTTGTTATGAAAACGCCGTGGCCGTTCCGGAAGAGTGGGCAAACTACCGTCGGGCTCTAAGAGAAATCATCAGCACATCCATTGGTGATCCCGCTCAGACATTACCCATCAGGCCGGCTTATCCGGCCGGCACGTAGAACAGTCACGATTATTAAGAGACAGCGACCGGATGGGTGCTACGAACACCCACCCGGCCAGCTGACCCGCAGACGATACCTGCAAGTCACCCCAAGGCTGCCACTTTCTGCGCAGAAAGCCTGGACAGTCTAACGGTTAAACGGTCCCGGACCACCTTGCCGATGTCACTACCCGAAATCCGCTGCGGCCATTGCGGCCGCAAACTCGCCGAGGGCCACGTGCTGGTCCTCAGCATCAAATGCCCGCGCTGCCGGGCACACAATCACCTGAAGGCCGCCGAGCCTCCTGCCAGCGCGTCATCGCACGCCACTGCAAAGGAAGCACATGCATGGCCCACACCCCACCATCGGTAGCCTGTTCGCCGGCATCGGCGGCTTCGACATCGGCTTTGAAAACGCCGGTTTCACCACCGCCTGGCAAGTCGAAATCAACCCCGTCTGCCGCGCCGTCCTCGCCGACCGTTTCCCCCACGCCCGCCAGTTCGACGACGTGCGCACCGTCGGTGCCCACAACCTTAGCGCCGTTGACGTCCTGGTCGGCGGCTTTCCCTGCCAGGACCTGTCCACCATGGGAGCCCGGCAAGGCCTGGCCGGCCAGCGCTCTGGCCTGTTCTTTGAAGTCTGCCGCCTCGCCCGAGAGTTACAACCTCGCTGGCTGGTCCTTGAAAACGTCACGGGGCTGCTCTCTTGCCGAGATGGCCAGGACTTCCAGACAGTCATTTCCACGCTTGCCGAATGCGGGTATCTGGGATGCTGGCGGGTGCTGGATGCTTCATGCTTCGGAGTCCCCACAAAACGCCGTCGCGTATTCATTGTTGCCGGTCTTCACGAGCATCCCCCCATCGAGCTGCTGGCTGACGCCAGCCCAATGGCAGCTGTTCCTGGCACGCCGCCAGCGCAACAATGCGGGCTCAAGCCTTTCCCTACTTTACTTAGCGGTAAAGCACCAAGCCAGATCCCTATCAGTGGCGCAGGCCTCATCGCTCAAGCCGACGGACGGGATTCGATGGCTGACCGGGCCAGAGCGTCTGAGCATCATGGGCTTCGCCTGGGACTGGATGCGACCAACTTTGCAGAGGCTCAAGCTGCCGGCAACGCCGTTGTGCCGCAAGTCGTGGAATGGATCGCCCGGAAGCTAAGGGGGACTTATGCGTAGGGCTGGAGGGTAATCAGGATGAAGGGGGCAAAGTCCCACTTCTGTTTGGGTGGATGTCGGCCAAAGCTGCCATCCCCAGCGTAAGTAGCGATGTCCGTTTCGAAGAGTAAGCTGTCACAAGGCATTCAGACTGTAGTGAACAGTGCAGGGAACACGCAAATTCACGTGTTAGTTCTGGTGGCTTTGCATCCTGCGGCGGTAATCCACAGGAGTGAGTCCCATGGCCTGAATGAAGGCGCGCCGGAAGGCGGTTTCATCGCCATAACCACACTGGCTGGCCACCTGCTTGATGCTGATGCCCGGCGTAGCCAGCAACACGCAGGCTGTTTCGATACGCACACGGGTGATGAAGGCCTTGGGTGACTCACCGGTCAGTTGCTTCAGGCGGCGGTGCAAGGTGCGCTCGCTCAGGTGCAAGGCCTGGGCCAGCGCCTCCGCCGTCATTCCGGGGTTGGCATGGCGGATGATTTGCTCTGCCTGCAACAGCAGCGGGTTGGCCGTGTTGACGAAGCCACGCGGGGCATACAGCAATTGCGGCAGGGGCAGGCTGTCGGCCACCGAAATGTCCGCCGCCAGCCTGGCCAGCTCCGGGCCGGCCAGTCGCCGGATGACATGCAGTGCCAGGTCCACCCAGGACAGTGGCCCTCCGGTGGTAATGATGCCGTCTTGCTCCTCCAGGGCGCTGCCCCATACATGGCAGGCAGCCGGAAAACGCTGCTTGAACACATGGTGTAACCACCAGGTGGTGGTGCAACGGCGCCGGTCGAGCAAACCAGCCTGTCCCAGCACAAAGGTCCCGGCACACGCGCCGCCAATCAGCACGCCAGTCTGATGGCGCGATGACAGCCAGCGGGCCGCCTGCGCGTGGGCCGCGCTATGCGGCGGCTGGCCGTCAGGCCCCAGCGCCATGCCGGCAATCAGGATGGCATCGTAGGCTGTTTCTGCGTCAAACGCGCCATCCACCGGAATCCACCGTCCTTGTGTGTCGCGCAGCGGCTGGCCATCGGCACTGACAATCCGGGTGTGAAACAGCGGGCCGGGACTGCCTGCCAGGGCTGTTACCACCCCAGGTGGTGGATTGCGGCTGGCCTGATTACAGATCCAGAACATGTCCGCCAGGCCGCTGATGGCGGATAACAAACTGCCTTCCAGTGCCACGATGGCGATCTGCATGATCTTCCCCTTGTCTGTTTGGCGAATTTTGCATGAACAATGTCCAGTTCGCCATCTTATTTGCCTTCATCCACCCGGCTACACTGCATGACATTGACTCACTGGATGGAAAAAATGTCACAAGTAAATGATGCAACAGGCTTTTCAAGCCAGAATGCCAACGCACGGCAAGCCCGCAACTGGAAGCAGCAACTGCTGGCCCTTGCCGGTGTGATGCTGACACTGGCCAGCACGCCTGGCCAGGCCGCGCCTGCCATTCGCAATATCGTGCTGGTACATGGCGCATTTGCTGATGGCTCCAGTTGGGCACCAGTCATCAGCCGGCTGCAGCGGCTGGGCTATCACGTTACGGCGGTGCAAAACCCGCTGACTTCATTGGCGGACGATGTTGCCGCCACCGAAAAGGTACTGCAGCGCCAGACGGGAGATGTGCTGCTGGTTGGCCACTCCTGGGCCGGTGCCGTCATCACCCAGGCGGGCAATGCTGCCAATGTGAAAGGCCTGGTCTACCTGTCCGCCCTGGTGCCGGATAACGATGAATCGGTCAGTGATTTGCTGACCCGCCTGCAGGCCCCGATGGCAGGGCTGGCTGCCGACGCGCACGGCATGCTGTGGCTGGACCAGCCGGCTCAGTTCCGCCAGGTGATGGCTGCCGATGTGCCTCTCAAACAGGCGCGGCTGTTGGCCGCCGTGCAGCAGCCCATTGCCATGGCCAGCTTTGGCGGCAAGGTGGGACATGCGGCCTGGCACGACAAGCCCAGTTGGTATGTGCATACCACGCAAGACCAGGCCTTGCCGCCTGCGGTTCAGCTACGCATGGCCGGGCAAATCGGTGCCACCGTGTGGTCGGTGCCTGCCAGCCATCTTTCGATGATTTCCCGCCCGGCGACCATCGCCCGCCTGCTAGACCGGGCAGCCCAGGCTGCCAGTCGTTAACACCTCACCCAGCAAAGAGATACCCATGAATATTCTGCATATTGATGCCAGCATTCTTGGCGCACAGTCCATCACCCGTGACTTGTCTGCCGCCATCGTGCAGCAGTTGCAAGCCACACACCCGGACGCCCGCGTGGTCTACCGCGATGTGGTGCAGCAGGAAATCCGCCACCTTACCGCTGCCATTGCCGGCGGATTCCGACCCAGCGGCGTAAGCACGTTTGACGCAGCCACGCTGCAGGAACATCAGCTATCGGAATTGTTGCTGCAGGAATTCATGGCCAGCGATGTCATTGTCATGGGCACCCCGATGTACAACTTTTCCGTTCCCACCCAGCTCAAGGCATGGCTGGATCGCCTGGCCCAGGCTGGGCGTACCTTCCAGTACACCGAGCGCGGCCCGGTTGGTCTGGCCGGTGGCAAGCGCGTGATTGTCGCCTCGGCCCGTGGTGGCTTCTATGCCGAAGGCCCGCTGGCACACATGGACTTCCAGGAAGGCTATCTGCGGGCATTCTTCGGCTTTCTGGGCATAGACGATGTGCAATTCATCCGCGCGGAAGGTGCATCCAAAGCCGCTGAAATCCGTCAGGCAGGCATTGCCAAAGCCAAAAGCGCCATTGCCAGCCTGTAACTCACCTTCCATACCGGAGAACAAACATGCTATTTGCCATTACCCTCCACTATCTGCGCCCGGAGCAGGAAGTCCAGGCCCAACTGGAAGGCCACAAGACATGGCTGGTCGACAATATCCGCCAAGGCCGCATCCTGTTTGCCGGCCCGCTGCTGGGCGGCACCGGCGGATACATCCTGGCATATGCTGAGCAGGAGGCGGAAATACAGCAGATGATTGCAGCCGACCCCTTTGCCATTCACCAACTGGCCGGCTTCAACACTCAGGCAATGACAGCAGCAATCCGTGCCGAAAGTTTCCCCCACATGTGGGCCCAGCAAGCCAAGGTGATTTAGCACAGAGACAGCCAAGGTCTGGCCCCATGTAAAATGACCTTGTCTCGCAAGGGAGATTTAGAACAATTTATCCTGACAATGGGGCAACCGAGATGACAGAAAGGCCATGCGCAAATTCATGCATGGCCTTTATCGGTTTGTGCTGTTTCAACAGAAGGATGTCTGGAATTCTGTGTAAATTAGCCGCTCCTCAGTCATCGGTTGAAAGGCAGCTTTGGCCAAACTACGGACACGACACCCTGCCTTGAAGCAGGGTGTTTTTATTTGCAGGTAGTGGTAGAGAACGGAGAACCAGGACTTGACTACCCTCCTCCATCACAGGAAAAGTAGCGGTAAGAAAGCGTTAGATTTTTGTGCACCGGTGACAAAAGAAGCGCAAAAAGTGACAAAAACCCTGCAAATTGGCGGTGACAATAAAAGTGCAAACGAGTGCCAAAACTGCCGCAAAGTTACAGTAGGTGCCGGATTGGGGGTGGCGTTGTAGGCCTGTGGGTAACATTGGCATCGTTCATTGAGTTCCGATCCAGAGTATAGGAAGCCAAGAAAAAAACTGAACTCTTATCGCCAATGTGTAGGAGTGTTGTGTAGAACTCAGGTGCAAAAAAGCCTTATGCAGCCTGAATTTACTGCAAAAACAACACTTTAGGGGTGTTTGGCGGAGAGGGGGGGATTCAGCCAGCCAGCAAACTTATCTCATAAATTTCAATAACTTACGATTCACCACCAAAAGTCGTCGTATGACTTCTCGTATGACTATCTTAGGCTTGATGAGCTCTTTTTTCAACTCCCGCAGCGGCATCATGCCTCACGCATCCTTCGGCCATTTTTAAGATATTTACATAGCAATTAGTAACATAAAGTTTAATAAAACAGTCCTACTAAGAAGTAATTGACATGCAAAAATGAACCACGTAAGGTAATGATGGTTCAATAATTAAGCACTTCAACGTAGCTTATTCTCGTGGATTGCTGAACCTTGCGTTTCGTTCTTTAACAGCATCGAAAATCGCACCCCCATCCCTCGCGCCAGCGTGTCATGACGTATGGCGGGTCGTCACTGATGACTCGCTATGCTCACTTTCATCATCTTCGTGCCCTACCGGGCCGACCTCGAGTGGGTCCCTCCGCAAGGAGGTTCAACATTTGAATCGATGACTTGCAGCTACATGCTGCTCTGAAAGGACAAAACCATGAACGCCAATAACGTAAATGTGAAAGATATGCTGGCCAACACTGCCGACCAAAACACCAAAGGCGGCTACATTCCGGTAGGGTTTAAGGGCAATTCTCTGTTTGTGTACTCCTTCATCCTGGAACGCATCGTCGAAATCCGCAGCACTCAAATGACCGAGATGACGCTGAAATCGGTATGCGGTGCCAAGTGGTGTGAAGACCTCTACATGGACTTCCACACCAAAAAAGAAGAAGTCTTTTTTAACCACAAGCGACTGGCTACGGACATCATTGCCCAATGCCAGGAGGCTGGTCCCTACTCTCTGTCGGTGGAGCGCACTTGCGGCGTCTGGCCGTCCAGTGACCACAAGCGCTTGCTGGTAAACAGCTCGCAACTGTGGGACAGCGAAGGGAAAGTCATCAAACGCGGTCAAATCGAGGGGCGTTTTTACCCAACTTCCGGAGATGTCGGCTTCGGCCCAGATACTCCGCTGGCAACGGGTACGGACGTCAATCGCATTCTGAAAGCGTTTGGTGCGGTGAAATGGCAATCTGACATGGTGCCGGAAATGCTGCTCGGCTGGTTGGTTGTTGCAACCTGCGCGCCTGCGCTTGCCCGTCGTCCGCATATGTATGTTTCTGCGCGAGCAGGAACTGGCAAAACGGCTCTTCTGAGCCTGATGTCGTATCTGCTCGACTCGCAAGCCTTGCGCCTGACAGGTCCGCAAACCTTTGCGGCACTGTACCAACAGTTGGGCAGTACGAACCGCGCCGTTATACTGGATGAATTTGAAGCTGATGCGTCAAACCGTCGCAACAAAGAAACCTTGGAAATTGCGCGTATCTCGTACAGCCTGCAGGAAAACGACAACGGTATCAGCCGTGGCACATGCTCGGGCGAAGCCAAGAATTACCGGTTCTTTACCCCGTTCTTGGCAGCCAGTGTCGTGCCGGGCAAATTCGAACCTGCCGACCTCAGTCGCTGGGTCATTGTCGAAGCCATTGGCAAGCAGTACGACGATGCCCTGCTGGGTAAGTCGTCAGAAGCCCAGCAAGAAGCGATTCTGCTGGGTCAGCGCCTGCGTGCGTTGGCCATTCACCGTTGGAGCGTGTTCCAGGACTCGCTGGACCAACTAAGCCAAGCCATTCAGCGGAATGGTGGCGACGACCGCATCGCGGATACGGTTGGCCCGCTGCTGGCGGGTTATTGGTCCCTGGTGTCCGATAAGCCAGCCAGCGCCTCGGATGCGGATATGTTGGTCGAAATGGGCGGCTTGTCCAAACATATCGAACAGCGTGAAGAATCCGATGAAGTGCGTTGCCTGGATACGTTGTTTTCGAAAGTGCTGACGTTGCCTCTCATGGAGGGGAACTGCCTGGTTCGTAAGCCGATTTCTATCAGCGAAGCAATTCAGGCAATTTGCGATGACCCGACCGGAACCCCGGAAATGCAGCAACGCCTGGCTCAATATGGGCTGCGTGTTAGCTTGATGAAAGGTGACTGGAAGGTATTTATCGCGAATAGCGTCGAGCATCAGGAACTGCGCAAGCTGTTCCGTGGCTCCAAATGGCAGCATGGTGGCTGGTCGATGACCTTGCGCCGTCTGCCAGGAGGGGAAGAAAGCACCCAGCGCTTGGGCGCAGGTTTCAAAGCCTGCAAGGTGACGGTTTTTGATGTACCGGCAGACCTCTTGCCGGCGAATGAGGACGAGACACAACTGTCCGCGTGAGCGGGTGGCAAGCGCGGGCCCTTCGGGGTCCGCGTTTTTTTTTGATATTCTGCGGAAACTTCTCCTAATCTTTATGTTATGGCATTCCAACGGCACACAATTTCAACATTATATTGACAAAACACTTACAAACAGGCATGGAATGAATTGAACATGAAAGAGCTAGAAAGAAATATTGACTATTTAATAGGAAAAATAGATGGCAACTTATCTCTTCACATCGGAAGAGGATATCTAAAGGAAAATGGGAAATATAAGCAAACCCTCAGCATCCCATCCAACATCCACAACCCATCCAGCGAACTCCATGAACAACTATCTCAGTTTCAAGTAATTTATGCTATTGATTCAAATTCGAAAACAATAAATGGACAAGAAATTGTAGCAAGTTGCGCAGTACACATTTCACTGAAATATTCCGGAAACAGCATTTGGGAGACTGGAGAATTTACAAGACTCCCCGTCGCGATATCCATTGCAACAGAAAGCAATCCGGAGCCATTCGCATGGAGAAGGCTGATTGAATATCTCTCCCCCAAAATACCCGGAAACATTGCTATTGTAGTAGACAGTGAGCTTGGCAGCATCCCACTTTACAATAGCAGGTCAAAGCCCATTTGCGATGACTTTACACTACCACCAAACACGCAACTAATTTATGCAAGCTCAGATAGAGACCTATCCTCACCACTTAACAAAGCAATATCAATTTGCGATAGTGATGCTACAAAAATATTAGAAATCATCAGTAGAAATATTATTAAATTCAAAACAGAAGACATTCCTAAAATACCATACGGTGCAATATTTATCCCACCAAAAATGTAATAAAAATGCATTAAGTTCAATTAAACCAGTTAGAAAAATAACAAAAAATATCGTGCCAGTTTAGATAATGCCAGAAATATGAACAATCAAATTGATAATCCAGCCTGGCAACTCGGCCAAGACTATGCCCGCTTTGGACTACGACGGGTCAAAAATGCCCCACCTGCGTTTCTGGCGGGCTACGATGCCTGGCGTGGCCGCACGAAGAGCGCCAATACTTACGTGAAAAAATGGCTCGGACTGCGCTGGAATGCTCTTCAACGTCAGCGGGTATTCAACCCAGCCATTGACCCAGCTTTCCTGCGACAAATCACAGAAGAACAGTGCCCCGTCTCTTTGGTCACTCTGACTCAGGGCACACAATCAGATTCTGACGTATCCATTGACCGTATCGTCAATGAAGGCGGCTACGCGCCTGCTAACCTGATGGCACTGAGCCAGCGCGTGAACCGAGCCAAGGCAGACCACTCATTTGAAAAAGTCCTGGAATTGGCGAAACGGGAAGAACCTGCGCATGGCCTTTCCGGCCTAGAATGGGTGCGACTGGCCGGGCTGATGTATGGAGCCTGGTGCCAAGCCACCGATGCGTCCGACCCCTATCTGTTTCCGTTTGCCACCATCCCACCGTTCAACATCTTCACCCCAACCTCACAAGTGGTGCAGATGCTGCTGCTCAGTCTATTCAAACAGCCTACTTCAGCTTGGCGGGAAAATCTGCTGCGTGAAACCACCCAAGAAGAACGTGGCAGCCCTGCCCTATTTGACGACTTGACTCAGCAACTCCGGCAAGAGCAGGTGCATGTTTCCTTCTTACCGGATATCTGGCTGCGGCCTGGAGTCTTTGAACGGTTTGCCGTTTGGTACAACGGTTGCCCTGAACTTCTGCGTGAACGGCTCTACATTCTGATAAGTCAGCGCAGCAAGCAGACGCAAGCCCACCATGAAGCGTTGGTGGACGGCTGGCACCTTGATAGCCAAGGATATGCCGCGAACAATGAAACCTAGCGCTCTCCTCGTCGCGGTAACAGTAACAGAGGTAACGCCGTAACACATTTACCGGGTCAACCTGCACCAAATTGTGGCAGATTGGCTCTTTGCACCATGAAGCCCGCCGCGTAGAATCGTCAGCAACTTATCCATTTTTCATGGGCTGCATCTCACATGCATGCTGAGTCGAAGTCCTGTCTTGCATTTCACTGAATCAAACAATGAACCACCAAGCCCTATCTTCCTTCATCTGGTCCGTTGCCGACTTGCTGCGCGGCGATTACAAACAATCCGAGTACGGCAAGGTCATTCTGCCGTTTACTGTCCTGCGCCGCCTGGACTGCGTGCTGGAGGCGACCAAGGCCGATGTATTGGCAGAAAACGAAGCCAAGACCAAGCTGGGCCTGCCTCCCGAATCGTTCCTGCTACGCAAGGCTGGCCAAAGCTTCTACAACATCTCTCCGTTGGATTTGACCAAGCTACTGGGTGACCAAGACAACATCCGCCAGAACCTGTACAGCTACATTCAGGGCTTCTCGCCTGCCGCGCGTGACATCTTCGAGCGCTTCGACTTCTACACCCAGGTGGAACGCCTGGCCAAAGCTGGCTTGCTCTATCTGGTATCGGAAAAGTTCGCCAATATCGACCTGCACCCCAACACCGTGGACAACGCCCAGATGGGACTGGTGTTTGAGGAGCTGATTCGCAAGTTTGCCGAAATCTCCAATGAAACTGCCGGGGAACACTTCACCCCGCGTGAAGTGATTCGCCTCATGGTGAACCTGCTGTTTATCGAAGACGACGACGTGCTGACGCCCGGCAACGCGGTGGTACGTACCATCTATGACCCCACCGCCGGTACTGGCGGCATGTTGTCGGTGGCGGGTGAATACCTGCTGGAACACAACCCGGATGCCCGCCTCACCATGTTCGGCCAGGAGCTGAACGATGAGTCCTACGCCATCTGTAAAGCCGACATGCTTATCAAGGGCCAGGACGTGGGCAATATCGTGGTGGGCAATACCCTGAGCGACGATGGCCACGGCAGCCGCAAGTTTGACTACATGCTGTCCAACCCGCCGTTTGGTGTGGAATGGAAAAAGGTGGAACGCGAAGTGCGCAAGGAGCAGGAAGAAAAAGGCTTTGATGGCCGCTTCGGCCCCGGCCTGCCGCGCGTATCGGATGGCTCCATGCTGTTCCTGCTGCACCTGATTGCCAAGATGCGCCCTGCAGTAGATGGCGGCAGCCGCTTCGGCATCGTGCTGAACGGCTCGCCGCTGTTTACCGGCGGCGCAGGTTCGGGAGAAAGCGAAATCCGCCGCTACGTACTGGAGAACGACCTGGTGGAAGCCATCATCGGCCTGCCGACCGATATGTTCTACAACACCGGCATCAGCACCTATGTGTGGATTCTGTCCAATAAAAAGCAGGAAGACCGCAAGGGCTGGGTGCAGCTTATCGACGCCAGCAGCTTCTGGCAGAAGATGCGCAAGAGCCTGGGCAGCAAGCGCAAGGAACTGAGCGAAGAACACATCGCCACCATCACCCGCTTGTTTGGCGAGTTTGCCGAAGCCGAGCAAGCCACCGTGCTGGACAAGCAAGGCAATGTCATCGACAGCAAGCTGCTACTGAGTGGCGAGCACGCCCCTGTGGCACCGGAAGGCGGCAAGGTCAAAGTCGTCCCCATTTCCCGCGTGTTCCGTAACGAAGAATTCGGCTACACCACCATCACGGTGGAACGCCCGCTGCGCGATGAGACCGGTAACATCGTGCTGGGCCAGAAAGGCAAGCAGAAAGGCAAACCACAGCCGGACAGCAGCCTGCGCGATACCGAAAACGTGCCACTGAGCGAAGACGTGCAAGCCTACTTCGAGCGCGAGGTGCTGCCACACGCACGGGATGCCTGGATAGACCACGACAAGACCAAGGTGGGCTATGAAATCCCCTTCAACCGCCACTTCTACGTATTCGAGCCGCCACGCAGCCTGCACGAGATTGACGCAGACCTGAAAGCGGTGTCGGCCAGCATCATGGCCATGCTGGGGGAGTTGGCCGAATGAGCTTGCCGCGTTATCCGGAAAACAAAAACAGCGGTATCTCATGGGTTGGTGAAATACCGGTCCATTGGGGAACGCTTCGAACTAAAACGCTTTTCGAGCTAATGAAACGACCACCACGTGATGAAGATGGTGTCGTGACAGCGTTTCGTGATGGTCAGGTCACTCTGCGTAGTAATCGGAGAACCGATGGATTTACCAATTCACTTCAAGAGATTGGGTATCAAGGCGTGCGCCGGAATGACTTGGTCATTCATGCGATGGATGCATTTGCAGGTGCCATCGGGGTATCTGACTCTGAAGGAAAATCAACACCTGTCTATTCGGTATGTAGGCCGAAGGAAGGGCTTTCTAACTCCAGATATTACGCTCGCCTTCTGCGTCATATGGCTCTCAGTGGATTTATTGAGTCGCTAGCTAAAGGAATTCGAGAGCGTTCTACCGAGTTTCGATGGGCAGAGGCAGGCAATGTCTATCTGCCAGTACCCCCCATCGAAGAACAAACCGCCATTGCCACCTTCCTCGACCGCGAAACCGGCAAGATTGACACCCTGATTGCCGAGCAGGAAAAACTCCTCGCTCTGTTGGCCGAAAAACGCCAGGCCACCATTTCGCACTCCGTGACCAAGGGCTTGAATCCGGACGTGCCGATGAAGGATTCGGGAGTGGAGTGGTTGGGGGTAGTACCGTCGCATTGGGAGGTTGTAGGGCTTACAAAATACTTAGATTCAGTTGTTGATTACCGGGGTCGGACGCCAACAAAAGTTGACGAGGGGGTGTTCTTGGTAACGGCCAAAAACATACGTGATGGAGAAGTAGATTATCAGGCGTCTCAAGAATACATAGTGCCATCTGAATACGAAGAGGTGATGCGAAGGGGCCTCCCGAAAATGGGTGATGTCCTATTCACCACAGAGGCACCGTTAGGGCAGGTTGCTCTGGTTGATAGAGAAGACATTGCGCTAGCACAGCGAATTATAAAGTTCAGGGCTAATCCAGAACGCTTGATAAACTCTTATCTCAAGCTATGGATAATGAGCTGCGCTTGCCAATTTAACCTCGAACAGCTTGCGACTGGTTCAACTGCATTAGGCATCAAAGGAAGTAAGGTCGGCCAGGTTCGCCTATGTCTACCACCTTTGGATGAACAAAGGGAAATCGTCGAATACGTCGACTCTGAAATCTCAAAGCTCGACATTCTTAAAATCGAAGCTACCCGCACCATCGAACTGCTAAAAGAACGCCGCAGCGCGCTGATTTCCGCCGCCGTCACCGGCAAAATAGACGTACGTAACGCTATTGCCGCAGAGGTTGCCGCATGAGTAATCTGCACCAGGAACACTTCTTCGAGACAGCCATCTGCGAGGCATTGGCTGCCCAAGGTTGGCTCTATGCCGAAGGCGATGCCTCACAGTACGACCGGCAAAATGCCCTATTCCTGCCCGACTTGCTAGCCTGGATTGAGCATACCCAGCCTGACAGTTATCAGCGGCTGGCCAAGACCCATGGGCCGCAGATGGGTGCCAGGTTGGCCGAGCGGGTGCGCAAGAACCTGAACGAGCGTGGTGCACTGGATGTGTTGCGCCGTGGCGTAGAGATGCTTGGGCTGACCAAGCCGCTGGAGCTGGTGCAGTTCAAACCAGCGCTGGCGCTCAACCCGGCGATTCAACAGCGCTATGCCGCCAATCGGTTACGAGTGGTCCGCCAGGTGCATCATTCGCTGAACGACCCTACCGAATCCATCGACCTGGTGCTGTTCGTCAACGGCATCCCCACTGCCACGGTCGAGCTAAAATCCGACTTTACCCAGAGCGTGCAGGACGCGGTAGACCAGTACCGTTTCGACCGCAACCCACAGCCCAAGGGTGGGCTGGCCGAGCCGCTACTCAGCTTCCGTGGCGGTGCCCTAGTGCATTTTGCCGTGAGTCAGACCGAGGTGATGATGACCACGCGGCTGGATGGTACGGCCACCCGTTTTCTGCCCTTCAACAAGGGTGACGCTGGCGCGGCGGGGAACCCGGTCAATCCACAGGGCTATGCCACGTCCTATCTGTGGGAGGAAGTATGGGCGCGCGATAGCTGGCTGGATATTATGGGCCGCTACCTGATAGGTAAGCGGAACGAGAAAAAGCAGCTGTCCAGCGTGATTTTCCCGCGCTATCACCAGCTGGATGCCACACGCAAGCTGGTGGCGGATGTACTGGCCAACGGCCCCGGCCAGCGTTATCTGATTCAGCACTCTGCCGGTTCCGGCAAGACCAACTCCATTGCTTGGACTGCGCACTTTCTTGCGGACTTGCACGGTGCCGACCATCAAAAGCTTTTCGACAGCGTGCTGGTGGTATCGGACCGCACGGTACTGGATGCCCAGCTACAAGAAGCCATCTTCGACTTCGAGCGCACTACCGGCGTGGTGGCAAGCATCAGCAATGACAGCGGCAGCAAGAGCGCGCAGCTGTCGCAGGCACTGAAAGATGGCAAGAAGATTATCGTCTGCACCATCCAGACCTTCCCGTTTGCCCTGAAGGCGGTACAGGAACTATCGGCCACCGAAGGCAAGCGCTTCGCGGTGATAGCCGACGAGGCTCACAGCTCGCAAACCGGTGAGGCCGCTGCCAAGCTCAAACAGTTGCTGTCTGCCGAAGAACTGGCAGAACTGCAGGACGGTGGCGAAGTGGGCACCGAAGACCTGCTCGCGGTGCAAATGGCGGCGCGGGCTGGTAGTGATGGGCTGACCTATATCGCCTTCACCGCCACGCCAAAGCAAAAGACCATGGAGTTGTTTGGCCGACCAGGTGCCGATGGCCTGCCAGAGCCCTTCCATGTGTATTCGATGCGCCAGGCCATTGAAGAAGGCTTCATCCTCGATGTGCTGAAGAATTACACCCCTTACAAGCTCGCCTTCAAGCTGGCCAATAACGGCAAGGAATACGACGAGAAAGAGGTGGAAAAAAGCGAAGCGATGAAGGGCATCATGCAGTGGGTACGCCTGCACCCTTACAACATCGCGCAGAAGGTGCAGGTGGTGGTGGAACACTACCGCGAGAATGTGCAACACCTGCTGGGTGGCAAAGCCAAGGCCATGATTGTGGTGGCCAGCCGTAAAGAGGCGGTGCGTTGGCAGAAGGCCATCCGCAGCTATATCGAGTCCCGACATTACCCGCTGGGGGTGCTGGTGGCGTTTTCGGGTGAAGTGGATGACCCGGACAGCTTCCCGGAGCCGGTGAGCGAAACCAGCAAGGCACTGAATCCCGGCCTTAAGGGCCGTGACATCCGCGACGCCTTTGCCGAGCCGGACTATCACCTGCTGCTGGTCGCCAACAAGTTCCAGACTGGCTTCGACCAGCCCTTGCTGTGTGGCATGTACGTGGACAAGATGCTGGGCGGCATTCAGGCGGTGCAGACCCTGTCGCGCCTGAACCGCGCCTATCCGGGCAAGGACACTACCTACATCCTCGACTTCGTCAACGATGCCATGGAAATCCTCCAGGCATTCAAGACCTACCACACCACGGCAGAGCTGGAAGCCACCACCGACCCGAACACGGTGTATGACTTGCGCGCCAAACTCGACGCAGCAGGCCATTACGACGATTTCGAAGTAGACCGCTTGGCCAAGGTGGAAATGGACCCGAACGGCACCCAGGCGCAACTGAACGCCGCCATTGCCCCGGTGGCCGACCGCCTGCTGAAACGCTACAAGCTGGCCCAGACCGACCAGGCACACGCAGAGAGCCAGCACGACAAAACCGCCATCCAGGCTGCCAAGGACGCGATGGCGGCGCTTATCCTGTTCAAGCAGGATAGCGGCATGGTGCAGGATAAGGAAAAAGCTTTACTGGAAGAAATCATCCAGAAGGTGAACGGCCTGTTTGAAGGCGAACTGACCGATGATGACCAGCTGGTCTATGTGAATGGCGTCATCAAAGGCAAGCTGCTGGAGAACGATACCCTCATCCAGCAGGCCGCCAACAACAGCAAAGAGCAGTTTGCCAATTCGCCCGACCTGTCCCAGGCACTACTCAACGCCATCATGGATGCCTTCGAGGCACATACCAGCATGAGCACCCAGGCGCTCGGCTCGGAACGTATCCGTGATGGGCTGAAAGACACCTTGCTAGGACCGGCGCAGCTGTACGAAGCGCTTCGCGCCAAAGCTGGCAACCAGCCCCGCATTTAACGGCATACCAACCCCGACCCAGGCACTCAGCGATGAGTGCTTTTTTTATGTCTTTTCATGCACAAAACCAGGTAACAGGAGTAACGGCGTAACATCTTGACCCTCATCCAACCTGGCTCGGGTGAAGTTTAACTATTTATTTTCCCGCTTAAATAAAACCACTCTTTTCTATCATCACACTCTGCGTTAGCGACAATGTAAAACCGACCCGCCCCAGCAAATCTACCTATAAACTTACTCTTTCGCCTAAATAAAAATGTTCCTTTTTATCCACACAAATCGAAAAGGTATAAATAATTAAACTTTAGCGTTTTTACAACACCGCCACAGCATCTATTTTTTCCTGAAAAAATAAGAAAAAATCAAAAATGTATAAAACACCACTACACAAGCTTATTGCACCTCAATCAATCTTGTCACAAAATTTCCTGGTCGAAACGAAAAACGACACATCATTAATCACCAGGAGCAATCATGAACCAACGCATCAACGAGTCTGACCTGCAGCAACTAGCCGAACTGGCTGGCATCGAAATTTCTTACACGTCCAATCCTGACGGAAAAGCACGGCGCTTCCATCTTGCCGATGGAAAGGCCATCAAGGGCTCAGGAAAAACGGGGGACTATCTCAGAAGAGTCATAGTCAACAAGCTAATAAAAAACACTATTCATTAAGCCAAAAAAGCAAGGAGTAAAAAATGAAATGCAACACACTACTCGGGGGCAAAGAAATTAAGTACACCCGCACAGGTCGGCTTTATATCGGTCGTCACTATGTCATCGTCGCCAATGAAGAAGACAAGAATGACATCATCGAAGCCATGACATATGGCCATGTATATTAGCTACGGAATATTTTTAATCGTCTAAATAGTCCAGAATAAGCAACTAAACATTGTTCTTTTTCAGGCCACCGGCAAGCCTACCGCTCGTCCCCGCATATCGGGATGGTTAATCCGGCAAGTGTTGTTCCCGTCTTACCCTATTCATCCAACTGGCTACTCGAACACGAGCCCGATAGACTGACCCACCGGATGAATCCTCAATGAACATTGGGAGGATTCGTCATGGCTTATCTATTCAGGTGCATCGCCACCCACACTGCCATCGACATCGCTCCCGCCATACTGGAGTGAATCATGCAAAACGTATACGCCCACGCAACCACTGAACAACTGACGCTGGAAGCCCTGCGCAACCTGGATTTTGATAGCAGGTTTGTCCAATATCGTTACTCGGTCAGTCCCAAGGAAGCCTTTGATGAGCGCGAAACCGGGCTGGAGGTGGATACCCTGGCGGATTATCTGCAAACCGCACAAGGCCAGGTGACCGCACAATATTTCCTGGTCTCTTCTGGCAAACAGCCGTCTCGCCTGGGCAAGCTGCGTATCTATCGCGCGCTCGACCAGGACAGTGGTGAGGATGCCTTGGCGATTCTGCCGGGAGCCTGTGTCACCCTGAGCAAACAATCCGCCTTCGATTACGGCCAAACCTATCTACCTGGCAAATTTTCGGTTTTCTCAAGCTGGGCCTACGCCGATGAACTGGTTACCTATGGCAATCCGGATGAGTTTTTCTACTATCCGCGCAGCCTGGAGTCGGCTTACGAACGCTACGTGGCCGATTTCGAGCGCGAAACCCAGCGCCGGGGCCGCTGATTGAAGCAAACCGCCCAGCCTGCCGGATGGTAGGCTGGGCGGTTTGCTACTAGAACCCGTCCGAATGACTCGGAGGAGGCGTCCACGGTTCCGGGGATGGGTGGTGAATGTCGGTCCCGTAGGGGCTACCACCAACATCAATCCCGCCGATATTGCCGTCCATCATGGGCAAACCCGTTGAGGGGTTCACCACCGGGGGCAAGGGAACGGTCGGGGAAGCCTCATCATTCCTCGATGCACCACCAAACCAACGCTGCCAAAAAGTCATGCTTTTTATCCTTTTTTGCTCGGGAAGGAATGCCCCGCCAGCTCACGGCGGGGCTCGCCATTAATCTTCATTAGCCATCAAGATGGTGATAACTGGCTCACCTTCGTCACCTGGCCCGATGTGCATCTTGAGTTCGACGTGCTCGACTTTCTGGTCTGCTTGAACTACGCGCAAGATATAGTCCACCTGGCTTTGTTCCTTCGCTCCCCTGGTAGCCAGGCGGGCAATCCACAACACATCCCACAAGCGCCCTTTTTCGTCCTGCCCTGCCTCTTCGCCCTCCCAAGCCACACAGCGCCCCCATACCGCCACCGTGACGGCAACCGGCACACGGAAACCCAGTTCGGCTGCTGTTTCAGACACATCAACCAACACGCCATCTTCGATAGCCTGGGTACGGGTATAGCTGTAAATCACTTCGCCAAAAATGGAATCGGTGCTCATTTGCCTTGCTCCTTGATAATCGTGACAGGGACCAGGCCGGTGCCCTTGTCGGTCCAGCGCAGCACATAGCGCTAGCCACGGATGGTGGTTTTAAAATCGCGGTGGGTTTTGCGCCATTCCTCTGCAGTCATGCACTCCCAACGTGGCGGGTTCGCTTGCTGTTCCATGTTGCTGTCCTTTTTTCAACTGACCGGATTTCAAGATTCAGAGCCTGCTGTTGCTGTTGACTTGCGGGCCTGGCGTTGCAGCGGCCAACTCGTTTTACCGCCGTGTTTTCTGAGTTCGTCGCCTTGCAACAGGACCAGCCCAGGACAGCAGGACAGGCCACAAGCTGGCGAGACAAAGCCGCAGCCCGGCGATAGCGGGACCGGGTGCCGTTCGCCCCGCAGGGCTCCGCAGCTTGTGGCATGGCCGTCCAGGGCTACGGTTGCAATAAAGGGGACGAATTCAGAGGCGGAGGGAAACGCAGACCACTGCGACAGGGCCGAGGCACGGATGGCAACAGCCAGCCGTGCCAGGCAAGCCACCGGCGCGCAGCCGTAAGCCTTGGCGTAACGGCGAAGGGGAGCCAGGCGCTGCCTGGGGCAAGGCGTTCAGCCGCAGCCTCCGAATGAGTCCGGCCCCAGCCGGACACCATGAGGACAGGGGGGGCCGCAAGGAAGGCCCCGGCAGGCATAGCCGTCGCCGTGGGTCAGGTTGGCCCAAGCCAACCGGTTCCGCAGTGGGGGACAACGTCCCGGCACCCCAAGCGAAGCGCGCGGGCAACGGCGGTTGTGGTGCAGCGTCCAGCGCAGACAGAACCGCCGTTGCCCGCGCGCCGCGTGAAGTGCTTCGCACGGAAGAAGGGGCCGGGGTGCCCGCCTAAAACAGGGGCATGGGCATCGTCCAGATGACCAAACCACGGGCCATTCGTCCAGAATGAAGCCCGTGGTGGTGGCCCTATCGTGCGTAGCACTCCATTCGTCTCCCCTGTACGCCCCCCGGCGCTTGGGGAGGGGTATAGGCCAGGCGGTCGCTATACGTGTTATCGACAACATGCAGGAGATAACATGGGAGAACGACAAGATGGCCGCCTTATCGCGCAAGCCAACGAAACCAATGTGCTGCGGGCGCTGCACCGGTTCGGCTGGTTGCGCACGCGCGACCTCGCCTGCCTGGTGTGGCAGTCCTGGGCGAAGTCACCCGCCAAGGGCGAGCCGAGTCTAACGCCACCACAGGCCAACCGTAGTGACATCCGGATGGCACAACGGACTTTGGCCAGGTTGCGAGAGCACAAGCTCATCCTGACCAGTAAAGCGCCAAATGGAAGTCTGATACATGCGCTATCCGAGAAAGGGGCGCGGGCCTTGCAAGCGCTGGGGATTCCGGCCATCACCGGCAAAGACCAGTTGCGCGATTATCACGCCGCTTACTTCCTGCACAGGAACATTGCAAACGAGGTCGCCATTAGCGGCATTCTGAGCGGATACCGCGTGGCTACAGAACGTGAGATAGCACAAGGCCTTTGGCTGGGTGGCATGGAAGGTATCTTGGGTAAGAAGCCGGATGTGCTCGTGCGCACTGGCAATCTAGTCTGGTGGGTTGAAGTCGAGCGCAGTCGCAAGAATCAAAAGGACTACGCCAAGCTCCTGAAATGGCTGGAGGCCATCTGGAAACCCAGCCAACGCCTGGGAGAGCCAGCACCGTTGACGAAACAGGTTCAGGTGCGCCAAGTGGTGTTTATCTGCACGGCTGCCTTTGCCAAGAAACTGGCGACGGACTTACTGACCAGAGGTTGGAGTCCTGAACAGTTCGCCACGCGGGTGCGCTGTGAAAAGTACCTATACTCTTTTGAGGCTATCAGTTTCTTCTAAATCGAGGCCAAGGGGCGGCCTGGCCGGACCGCCGCCTCAATGACTGATTCAGTCTGGCGCTAAATTTTAGCCAGGCACCAACGTCCCGGCCACGTTGGCGGTGTTACGCCGTTACAGCTGTTACCCCTGTTTTGATGAAGAGTGAACGGTTTAAATAGTTACCCCCCTGCTGGCACATGACACATTATCTTGTCCAACATTCTCCAACCCCTCTCAGGCAATTGGTCTTTTGGCTCCCACCCAAATCACATTGTCTATATTTTATTTCTAGGGCACAGCAATTCAAATCCCCAATCAACACCGTGTCTTTGTTAAACTTTTGCCAGTAAATCTAATTAGATTCGGATATTATATAACTTATAAATTCACTTAGCGCCATACCGCTTGAATCAAAGTCCGTTAAAAAAACAACTTTACCACCTTGTCGATATGCATCATTAATAGGACCCTTTTTAGCATCCAACGATAGCACCACAGAGTGAAAGGAACGTGCAGCGATAGATATATCAGCTTCTTCTTTATATAATTTTGTCTTTTGATTTTTAATTATATGCTTTTTCTTAAGAGGGATTCTTTGCTGTATCATAAAATTTATTTCTTCTTGAGAAGCAAATCTACCTATATTAAATCCACTTACGCGCTGCTCATTTTGAGGAAGGCTTTCATTATAAAACCCAAAAAACGAATCCACCTTTACAAGGCACTTTTCAATTGAATCATCAATGAACCTCTTTAGCTCAGGGTTTTTATTGACAATAGGAGGAATTTCAAACTCAGCCTCACGTGTAATGCAGATGCAAAATTTCTCACACGGCAACTCAGCTGCCAAATCCAACTTTCTCTCGTATAAAAAATCCCAGACATTGTTATCAATGTAAATACTAATTGGCAAATCCTGATTTGGCTTGTTCTGCTGTACGGATTTCATCAATATTCCTCTTGAATTTTTGATAGACATCTATAAATGGCGTCACATGAGTAAAACCAAAATGCTGAATCTCACTGTTTCTGTATATAGCTCCGCCACCATCGTCGTAGTTACGGACATAGTCCGACAAGGCATCCTCCAATGAAATGCCCTCCCCAAACACTTCTGCAATGCAATCCTCTTTGGGGTCTCCTGCATGCTCAGAATCCGCCACTATATCCGCAACAAGGATTGTTGCCGACTCCAAAGGCTCAAGAACCTCCCCTCGCGAAGTATGCTCTGATTGAGAATCGAATGGCACAGAAATAAGGGCTGCTTTATAAGCGCCAACAGCATCCATAAGAGCATCCATCGCAACCGAACCATCAGGCTCACGAATAGTTCGGACTATTTTTCGATACTCTTCAAAAGGGATTCCCGCCTCTCGTGCCATTTCTTCATCAGCCCGTTCATCGATATCACACTCCGTCCAAGCCTCCGGTAATCCGTTGAATCGACCATGTGCATCAACGAGGTCGAGATGGTCAGGAATAGTCAGCCACAGAACCAACGTATTGTTGTACCGCTGTTTGCGTTCTTTAATCCAACCATGTTGAACTAGATTTTTGATTCCGGTCAGAACCTGACGAACAGAGAGTCCACACATTGCGGCAATGCGCTTCTCTCCCGGCGTACGGAAGCGACCATGATTTAAGCTCCCCACCAACCCCGGGTTATTCGGGTCCAGGCAATGGGCTGCCAGCGCACAAAAAACCTTCAACCCAGTTGTTGTCACTCCTTCATCAGGGTCTTTTCTCAGGGACAACAGCAATTGAACAGGAACCGCAGCCCACCGTGCTGGGCCTTGCCCGGGTTTTGTCGCTTCGAACCAATTTGGGCGGCGAGCGTCTTTATCTGTTGCTTGTGCTTTGTTGTTCATTTACATCTCAAGAAGATGGGCCGCCGTGCTGGGTGAATACGTTGGCCGTTAAGCACGGCGGCGTTGGGATTCATGCAGTTTTCGAGTCAGGACTAGCTCTTTCTTCAGCGAGTCAGTTCATTCACCAAAGCCTGAGCCTCTGCATAAACACGCGCGTGCTTACTCCGAGGGCCGGTATAGCGAAGGTCAACAAACCCTACCGAATATTGCTCAACCTTCTCACCCTGTTCATTGTAGCCGCGCACCCAAATTCGACCTGGATGGCCGAATTTTCCCATGTTTGCGGCATATTTATTCGATGACTTAATTTCTATCTTGTAGTGAATCATTCCGATAAACCCCTATTTGGTTGGTATAAACAGCCTGGAAAACTTCCATACTGTTAAGGTGTGTAGCTACCAAACAGGTGGTTTTTAGATTTTCATAAAGAATATTTACCCATGACTGGCGAGGTGATTATGGCTTTTAGTTATATTGAAAAGCTAGAAGAAGTCTCGCTATTGTGTACGGTCTCGCGCCATCCAAACCTGGCGATGCAGGCCGCCTCCTGGCGGCCTCCTTTATTTCTCTACATCTTTACTTGTTTATTAGGTGGAAGTTTCCTGCTGCACCCTTTGGAGGTTTTCTTCCTGACTATATGGAAGCTTTCTTCCACACTCTCCAGAGGTTTTCAGCATGGGATGCGTCTGGGGGTATGTACAAACCAATAGCAGGGTGCGTGGCAAAGTGACACGGGTCGGCTCTGCTTGAGAGTATCAAGATAGGTCGCGGTGAGTGGTTTCGTCGGCGCACTTCAGGATGGTCGTGCGCCGTGGATGTCGAGCAGCTGCGTGGTATTTCTCTTGAGGCCTGGCTCAGGGATAGGCACTGGCGAATGATGAATACGTTTTCTTCGGCCACAATGAACAGAACGTTTTCGGAGGAGGCTGCGGGAAATAATCCGCCCAGAACTGGCAATCCTTAACAACGGGAAACCGCCAATTGGCTAAGAAATTGAGTTTTGCTGGTTACGCCTGGCGCGACTAGGTTGCCAACAGGTAAACCAGGCAGCACGCAATCTAGCACTGGACGCGGAGCATTCAGCGCATCAGTAATGTCGAGAGGTGTCCAGTTCATGCTTAGCCCTCCACGCTGGCATGCTGGCCCAGCCGGGCATTCACGTCTTCGACGCGCCAGTGTAGCAGCCGGGTGCCCGGCATGATGACGCACGGGGGAACCGCTTGAGAATTACGGGACAGGTCTTTACGGATAGTTTCCGGCGAGCGCTTGAGGATGGCCGCCAGTTCGTGGATATCGAGCAATTTTATGGTGCTCTCCAGAGTCCGGATTCAGCAAGACACGGACACAATCGGACTCAAGAGTGCGACACGTGCCGCAAGTAGGGAACTTGCAACACGTGTAGGAATGTGTTTTAAACGATACAGGACTAAACTAAAAAAATCAGCGTTGGATAAACTCAGCCCAGGCAACAGGCAGTGTTACATCTGAATAGTCCAATTGGCTCAAATAAGGCAACATTGCGGCAGGCGTATAGCCTTTGCCATAGAGCATGGCAGAACCTTCCACGTCCTCCCGTGAGATTTGTTTACCTGCGCTATCCGCCATTCGAGACCGCCCACTTAGCTGGAATGCGAGCCCCGGTGGCCAAGCACCATCTTTGGCTTGAGCGTCACGCAAACGGTCTTCCCATGTATGGCGGAACGAATACAGCACATAGTGGTTTTCAAATTTCAGCTTGTCATGGATAAAGTCATTGAATAACTTCCCAATGGCATTAGCTTTACGCTGATAATGCGTATGCAACTCCGGGAACAACGCCCCAGCCTTGGTGTGGCTCTGCAGGAGCTGCCCAGGCTGGCGCTCCCGATAAACATCATCAGGTTCCGGAATACCCTGCTGCTTTCTTTCGGAATCAACATAATTCGCGAAACCCAACTGAAGCAAAACCGGATGAACAGGCACCCAACGCTTGGTATGCTCATTCTTGAGTCCCTGCTCTTCCCCCTCGTCAGTAATATTGATAGACAACACGCCCGACTGTAACCCCACATCTAGCAGTGTCATTTGACAGATTTCTTCGGGCCGCAATCCCTGCGCCATGGCCATCAGTGGTACCCAGTAGCGTGCATTGCCTGCGATGAAGACGTCTGAAGACTTCCCTCCCCTCACACTTTTACCGGCATACCACCATGAAGCAAAAACCGCACTCATGTAATTGGTCGGAAAGGGGTATCGAGGGCGTGAGCGTTCGGCCTGCTGCTGCTTTGTCAATTTGGGAAATGCGACACCCATCGCAGGGTTTTCACGTATCCCATACTGGCCGGTGTTCGCAGCAAAATTGAATAGTGATTTAAGTGCAGGAGAGTAGCCATCGCGGACGGTCACATTGCTTAGCCCTTGCTCGAAGAGCAACTTTTTATACCAAGCATAGATATCGCTACGTTCAACCGCTGTGATGGGTTTGTCTTTTACAAATTCGACAAAATGACTAATGCGAGAGCGGTAGGTTTTACGGGTTTTCTCATCTTCTAACCAGTTTGGCTCATTCCACCAATCCACGACCACACGCGATAGAACAACGCCAACCTCCTCATCGGAGATTTCAGCAGCTTCGCCATCATTACGGGCTGCCATGAGGTCGTAGGCACGCTTTTCAGCCTTGGCCATCGCCAAGATGAACTCATCAAAAGATGGGTCCGTCAGGGATACTGCGTATCCGTAGCTATCTGTAGCATCCAAGCACTCCTCGCTGAAGGTGTCCCAATCAGGAGATTGACGCCGACGCGACACTACGCTTTTCACCAACTTCAAGCGCTCAGCAACAAAGTCCTCATAGTCGTCCCACTCTTGCTCCCCATTGCGGATATCGTCATCCATTCCGACCAAATCACCTAGTCGAAGCATGGATATCTTTGTGATGAGGTTCTTATCCAGGACTGTTTTCTCAGGGGTAGGAAGCGTTTCAAAGCGTCGCTCCTGCTCTGCCAGCTCAGCCCGCTTATTGAGGAAATCCTGAGAAATTTCTTTGAAGTAGTCTGCCGCTCGGAACTGAGCCAGGACCTTGTCACGTGTTCTAAGTGATTTTTTGAACTCGACAGCTTTGCCGTAGTGGCCAATCAGGTCTTGTGGGATGTAGAGACGGGCATACCAATTATTGGTTTTGCCGCCGGTAGGAATAAAAAGGTCCATCTTCACCTCGTCGTATGACCTAGTCGTACGACCTTGTGATGATGGACCCTTGAATTTATTGAGTTCTCTAGCCATAGCTAGAGTTTACTGTATTCTGGCGGAGAGGGGGGGATTCGAACCCCCGTCAGGGTATTACCCTGAACACGCTTTCCAGGCGTGCGACTTAAACCACTCATCCACCTCTCCAGATGGCTG
>NZ_JAYSDA010000017.1:0-70589 GCF_041914625.1 Aquitalea pelogenes
CTCAGACATTGCAGGCGCTTAAAACCTCGCCCCGGCCACCCGTCGGCATGCTTGACGGGGCCTGGTGGCTGCGTCGGTGCGGTGGAAATTAGTCGGCATCTGCGGCATCTAGCCTAGTATCACAACCGGAACAGCCTCAGCCCAAACCCACAATTTCTACAAAAAAGGCCCCTTCCGGAGCCTTTGCGTGCTGAACGATACCTGCGCTACTGCGCCTGGAACGGCAGGCTGTAAGCCTTCTCCCCCAGATGCAGGGTGGCAATCCAGTGACGGCTGCCTGTGGCACATACCGGCAGGGTGATGCGGGCTTGCCAGTTGGCGCCATCCGCCACAAAGCGGTAGCGATTGAACCCCATGTCCATGTCTGCCATGGCGAACTCCACGCTGGGTTCGCTGGCAGTCACCCCTTCCAGCCGCATGACAAAAGGCTTGCCGTTTTGCGGAGGCGTGACAAAACGCAGGCTGCCGTCGTCCGGCAGGCTGCACGCCCCCTGTGTGACATTGCAGGCCAGCGACTCCGGCACAGCGGCTTGTTGCTTGTGCTGGAAATACCACCAGATGAGGCCGCCCTTGAGTGCCGCCAGCAATATCAGGGCTACGCCAATCAACAGCAGTTTTTTCTGCTTGAGATTCATCGTCATTGCCATGCCCCCCGCATCAGCGCCACCCCGTGCGCACCATGCTGGCGGGCTCGTGGCAGATCCTGCTGCTGCAAACCACCCAGCGCATACACCGGCAGCGGGATGCCATCTGCCAATACCATCGTAAAGCCTTGCCAGCCCAGTGGCGTGACGCCGGGGTGGCTGGCCGTGGGCTGGACGTGTCCAAGCAAGGCGTAATCCAGGCCGAGCGCTGCCGCCTGTTGCAATTCCTCAGCCGAATGCACCGAAGCGCCCACCCAGTCAAAATCCGGCCGCAGTGCCAGATGTCGCAGACGGGTGCCATTCAGATGCACGCCATCCACCGGCCAGCCGGCCAGCCAGTCCGGCTCGGCATTCACCACCACCTTGCCGCCGCGCGCATGCACGATAGCAGCCACGTCGGAGACAAAGGCCTGCAACTGCTGCCGGTCCATATCCGGTTCACGCACCTGTACCAGCCCGTATGCAGGGCCAGCGGCCAAGGCTTGCAACTGGGCGGCCACGCCAATTTCATGCGCGCAAGTGATGGCATAGACGGCAGGCAGTTGCAGGGATTTGAGGATAGGCCCGTTGGCCGGCAGCATGGGCTCGACACTGATCTGGTCTGGCGCTTGCCAGGCAAACTGCTGTCCCTCTTGCGGTTGCGGCTCGCCCTGCCAGTCCCATACCCGGAAGAAGTGCAAGCGTACCGATGCATGTTCGTAGTGATGCACCCGGGTCAGCCAGGGCGTGGCATGGGTCACCGTGATGGCCATTTCTTCTTGCAGCTCGCGCACCAGCGCCTGCATGGCGCTTTCGCCCGGCTCCACCTTGCCGCCGGGGAATTCCCAGTAACCGGCATAGGGCTTGCCTTCCGGCCGGCTGCCCAGCATGAAGCTGCCATCCGGTCGCATCAGTGCGCCCGCCACCACTTCGATGATTTTCTTGTCGGAATGCATGTTGATTATTGTTTGCCTTAATGTTTCTCGCGGGCCACCACCACGCCGCTGGCGATGATGAGTGCACCGCCCAGCCAGGTGGTGATGCCGGGCATTTCACCAAAAAACAGATAGCCCAGTGCGGCTGCCCATAGCAGGATGCTGTATTCCAGCGGTGCCACCGCCGACAGCTGCACATAGCGCAGTGACAGGGCGTTGACGAAATTGGCCAACCCGCCGCTCAGGCCCAGCAACAGCAGTACCAGCCAGTCGCCCCAGCCGGGCAGCTGCCAGTCGCTGCCGGCAGTCAGCGCACTGACTACCAGCATGATCAGCGTTCCCAGCATGGCAATGGTGGCCGGGCTGTCGGTGGCCGACAACTGGCGCGTCAGCAGCGAGGCCAGGGCATAAGACAAGGCAGAACCCACCGCCAGCAGGCTGTAGACATTGAACTGCAGGCCGGACCAGCCACACACCACCAGCACACCCAGCAAGCCCAGTACCACCGCCAGCCATTGCCGCCGCCCAACGCGCTCGCCCAGCCATACCAGGCTGAGCAAGAGCATGAACACCGGGTTGGACAGGGTGATCACCGTCACCGTGGCCAGGGGCAGATGGCGCAAGGCAATGAAGAAAGTGACGATGGTGACCAGCACCACCATGCCACGCAGCAAATGCCGCCACGGATGGGCTGTGGCCAGCAGCCTGGCCGGTGCGCTGCTGTGACGCAGCCCCAATACCAACAAGATGGGCAGGGCAAACAGCGAGCGGAAGAAGATGATCTCCCCCACCGGATAGCCATGGGTCAGCCATTTGGCGCTGGCATCCATCACCGCCAGCAAAAAGATGGCCAGGCTGTACAGCAGGATGCCGCGCGCCTTGTGCTGCGACGGCATGCTGGCAGCGGCCGTCACGCTCACTTGCCCAGCTCCGCCTTGCGTTCCTTGGCGCTACGCCCGGCCCAGTCATTGGCAAACTGCCAGGCTACCCGGCCGGAACGGCTGGCACGCAGCTGGCTCCATTGCAGGGCGGCGCGTTCGGCTTCGCTGTCCATCGGCAGCTGGAAATGCTCCAGCCAGGTTTTGACCGCAGCGAGGTAAGCGTCCTGATCAAACGGATAAAACGACAACCACAGGCCGAAGCGGTCCGACAGCGACACTTTTTCTTCGATGGCTTCGCCCGGATGGATTTCGCCATCGCTGACCCAGCCTTCGCGGTTTTCGCTGTGTTTTTCCGGCATCAGGTGACGGCGGTTGGAGGTGGCATACACCAGCATGTTTTCCGCCCGGCGGGCCAGGCCGCCATCCAGTGCGGTTTTCAGTGCCTTGTAGGCGTCATCACCATCTTCAAACGACAGGTCGTCACAGAACAGGATGTAACGCTCCTTGCGACCGGCCACCAGTGCCATGATCTGGGCCAGATCGGACAAATGCTCCTTGTCCACCTCGATGATGCGCAGGCCCTTGTCGGCAAACTCCGGCAGCAAGGCTTTTACCAGTGACGATTTGCCGGTGCCACGCGCACCAGTCAGCAGCACATTGTTGGCCGGTTTGCCCTTGACGAACTGGCGGGTGTTGCGCACCAAGAGCTTGAGCTGATTGTCGATATGGGTCAGCCGTGCCAGCGGCAGGGTGTGCGGCTCGTTGACACTCTCCAGCCAGCCGGCCATACCCTGACGCCGCCAGCGGTAGGCCGTTGCACTCCAGTCCGGCTCGGGCCGGGCCGGGGGCAACAGGGGTTCGAGACGGGCCAGCAGGGCTTCGGCGCGGGCCAGGAATGCTTGCAGTTGCTCCATATCATCTCTCCATACAAAAACAGTCTGGCCGTAGCCAGACTGTCTGAACTATTGATGCGCTATTTCAGCCACGCAGGCTGATGATCGGCCAGCCCTGCTCCTTGGCATGCTGGCGCAGGGTGTCGTCCGGGTCGACTGCCACCGGGTTGCTGACGATGGACAACAAGGGCAGGTCGTTGTGCGAATCGCTATAGAAGAAGCTGCGGCCATAGCTGGCCAGCGTCTGGCCACGTTCGGCCAGCCACATTTCCAGCCGGGTGATCTTGCCGGCCTGGAAGCTGGGTACGCCGGTGTGCTTGCCGGTGTAACGACCATCAGCGGTGCGTTCCAGGTCGATGGCAATCAGGTGTTCGTCATCCACGCCCAGTTCGGCCGCGATGGGGCCGGTGATGAAGCGGTTGGTGGCGGTGATGATGAGGATTTCATCGCCCTGCTGGCGATGCAGGTTGAGCAGGTCACGCGCGGCTTGCGGAATGATGGGGCGGATATGCTCATCCATATAAGCCGCATGCAGTGCCGCCAGTTCCTGATTGTCGTAGCGGGTGAGCGGTTCCAGCGCAAATTCCAGGTATTCGCCGATATTCAGCGTGCCGGCCTTGTACTGTTCGTAGAAATGGTTGTTGCGGTGGTCGTAGTAAGCCTGATCCACAATGCCGCGCTTGATCAGGAAGCGCGGCCATTCGAAATCGGAGTCGCCGATCAGCAGGGTGTTGTCCAGGTCAAACAGGGCCAGATTGCGTGCTTGGGTCATGTGTCGGAAGAACTCGCGGTTTGCAAAACGTTTTTCACCAGCGGCACGGTGATGGGCCGGCGCAGCGCCAGCGAATAGCGGTCCAGCATGTCCAGCATGCCGATCAGGCTGGACAGGTCGCGCCGCCAGTGGGTAAGCAGGTAACGGAATACATCGTCGGCAATCGCCAGCTGGCGGTTGGCGGCATGGGTGCGCAGGGCGGCCAGCTTGTCGTCGTCAGACAGGGCCTTTACTTCCAGCACCAGTCCCCAGCCCAGGCGGGTACGCAGGTCGTCGCGCACGGCGGCGGCCATCGGCGGCTTGCGCCCGGCCATCAGCAGGCGGCCTTCGCCGCTCTCCTTCAGGGAGTTATAAAAGGAGAACAGGGTGATCTGGTCGTCCGGTGCCAGGTCGTCGACATGGTCTACGGCGATGAAGCTGGCTTCACGGGCGAAATCCGGCAAATGCTCTTTCTGGCCATCCAGATAAATGGAAGCACGCCCCAGCCGCTCGGCATGGGCAATCCAGGCTTGCAACAGATGCGTCTTGCCGCTGCCGGGTTCACCCCACAGATAGATGAAACGCTCGCCATCCTCCGCCGTGAGGGCGGTAATCACCTCGCGGTTGCGCTGGGCCAGGAAATTGTCGAAAGCCGGCAGCGGCGTGGGGGTCAGGTCTAGTACTAGCTGGTCCAAGAGTAAGGTCGTGTGGGCCGATTGAAGTCAGGCTGCAATTTTACGCTGAGATGCCTGCTTGGCGAAACCGCTGCATGGCATTTGTTTAGTGCTTGTTGTTGTATAAAATCGCCAGTCTGCATGCTCCCGCCGCGCCTGCGCACCCAGCCAACTGCCACTCCCCCAGCCTGCCCGGCACACATCCGGACAACACATTGCAAACTTAGCGCAGCTTTCCCGAGGAAATTCAGTTAAAATACAGTGCTTTCGCATCAGCGAAAGCTTGACGTGAAAATACTTCAAGTTAGCAGAAAGCGAGTTTACCTTGAGCACCCAGTCCCTCAGTTACCGTGATGCAGGCGTGGATATCGACGCCGGCGACGCGCTCGTCGAAAACATCAAGCCCTATGCCAAGCGCACCATGCGCCCGGAAGTTCTCGGCGGTATCGGCGGTTTCGGCGCACTGGTGGAAATTTCCAAAAAGTACAAAGAGCCCGTCCTGGTTTCCGGCACCGATGGCGTGGGCACCAAGCTGAAACTCGCCTTTGACTGGAACCGCCACGACACCGTCGGCATCGATCTGGTCGCCATGAGCGTGAACGACATCCTGGTACAGGGCGCCGAGCCGCTGTTCTTCCTTGATTACTTCGCCTGCGGCAAGCTGGACGTACCGCAAGCCACCGACGTGATCAAGGGCATTGCCGCCGGTTGCGAACAAGCCGGTTGTGCACTGATCGGCGGCGAAACGGCTGAAATGCCGGGCATGTACCCGGTGGGCGAATACGATCTGGCCGGCTTTGCTGTCGGCGTGGTGGAAAAAAGCCAGGTGATCACCGGCCGTACCATCGTACCGGGCGATGTTGTCCTGGGCCTGGGTTCCAACGGTGTGCATTCCAACGGCTACAGCCTGGTTCGCAAGATCATCGACCGCGCCCAGCCGGATCTGGACGCCGCCTTTGATGGCGACAAGAGCCTGCGCGACGCCGTGATTGCGCCGACCCGCATCTACGTGAAACCGCTGCTCAAGCTGATGCAGACCCTGCCGGTAAAAGGCATGGCCCACATCACCGGCGGCGGCATCACCGAAAACACGCCGCGCGTACTGCCGGACAATGTTGTCGCCCAACTGGATGCAAACAGCTGGGAGCTGCCCAAGCTGTTCCAGTGGCTGCAAAAAGAAGGCAATGTGGACAGCCAGGAAATGTACCGCACCTTCAACTGTGGCATCGGCATGGTAGTGATTGTGGCCGAAGAGCACGTGGCTGCTGCCACTGCCCTGCTGCAGCAGGAAGGCGAAACCGTACATCGCCTGGGCACTGTGCGCGCCCGCAATGGTGACGAACACCAGACCCAGATTTCCTGAGTCCGGCAGTGACACCGAACGGCGCCGCTAGCACTGCTGGCGGCGCTTGTTTTTTTACCGGCAGGCATTGTGGCTGCCGCAGACATGTTGACCCATGAAGAATATCGTCATCCTGATTTCCGGCCGTGGCTCCAATATGCAGGCCATTGTCGACGCCAATATCGCCGGCGCATGCATTGCGGCGGTGATATCCAATCGCCCTGATGCCGCTGGTCTCGCCTGGGCCGCCGAGCGTGGCATTGCCACGGCCGTGGTGGACCACAAGGCCTATGCCAGCCGCGAGGACTTCGATGCCGCACTGGCCCAGGTCATTGATGGCTTCCAGCCGCAGCTGGTGGTGCTGGCCGGTTTCATGCGCATTCTGACCGCCGGCTTCACCCGTCGTTACGAAGGCCGCATGCTCAACATCCACCCCTCGCTGCTGCCCGCCTTCCCCGGCCTGCATACCCACGCGCGGGCGCTGGAAATGGGCTGCAAGGTGGCAGGTTGTACCGTGCACTTTGTCACGGCCGAACTGGATCACGGCCCCATCGTGTCGCAAGGCGTGGTCAGCCTGCTGCCGGGCGACACCCCGGACAGCGTGGCCGCGCGGGTATTGCAGCTGGAACACCAGCTCTACCCCGATGCCGTACGACGTTTTGTCGCCGATGAACTGAACATTATTGATGGCCGCGTGGCCTCGCCAGACCAGCCTCCCGGCAGCCTGATGGCCCCGGCGCCGTAATTCCGGCATCAGCATGAAGACACCGCTGCGGGTCTTTGCCCTTGCCTTGCTGCTCTCGGTACTGGTGCATCTGACCATGCTGGGCTCGGGCCTGTTGCCCGATGCCGTCATCGAACTGCCGCCCGATCAGGCGCTGCGCAAGATTGACGTCAAGATGCAGGCTCTGGCGCTGGACACACCGGCGCCACCCGCAGTACCCACTGCCCGGTTGCTGCCTGTCGGCCCGGCGGTCGACTCCGCCCCGCACCAGCCGTCAGCCAGAAAGCACAAGCGCAAACGCGATGCCTCAGGTGCGCAGGCCAGAGCAGACACCGTAGCGGACAAAGCGGCGGAGCATCCAGCCGACCTGGCCGATGCCAGCCAGCCGGCCACAGAAAGCAGCAAGCGTGCCGAGGCCAGCATGCCGGAGGCAGAACCGCCGGCATCAAAGCCGGAAAAACACGCCAAGGCAGCAGAAGCCAGTGCGCCGGCAACCAGCAACAACGACAGGCCGGCCGGTTATCTGACCCCGGCCAGCGCACTGCACCGCTTCCCGGCGCGGGCCAAACTTGGCTACCAGACCTTCTATAATGGTGCGATGGTGGGCAGCGGCGGTCTGGATTGGCAACAGGATGGCCACCGCTACACGCTGGAAATCCGCTTCAATCCGCTGGTGGGCGGAAATCGGCGCTACCTTTCGCAAGGGCAGCTGGGCAAACAAGGCCTGCAACCGGATAGCCTGCAAGCCTGGGTAGGTCAGGATGCCAAGGAGTCCGCCCGCTTTGACTGGTCTGCCGGCATGCTGCATTTTGGCGACCAGGGCGACAAGGAAGTCGCCTTGCGCAGCGGGGCGCAAGATGTATTCAGCCTGGCTTTCCAGCTGGGCCTGAAGGGCGGCCAGCTTGGCACTGCCCCGCTACAGATCACCACCGGGAAAAAGGTCTACGAATATCCGATGACCCCCAGTGGCGAAACCGATTACGACACCGGCTCCGGCAAGATCCGGGTGATTGTGTTCCGCGCCAAGGGCGAGGACGACATCACCGAATTCTGGCTGGCTCCGGATTTCTCCAACCTGCCGGTGCGCATTTCGCGCATCGACAAAAGCAAGCGGGTGGAACTGCGCGCCGTGCTGATCAATGTTGACGGCACCGAGCAATGGCGCCTGCCCGCTCGCCCCATGACCCGGAATAACCGTTAATGAATATCAGCCATAGCCAACTGAAACATATCGAAACCGTCATCGGCCAGATGACCCGCTTCGACCGCCCGGCCGATGCCGTGCTGTCCGCCTACTTCCGCGAAAACGTGAAGCTGGGTTCCAACGACCGTCACCTGATTGCCGAAACTGCTTTTGGCTGCCTGCGCCGCCTGATCCAGTTCCGCGCCCTCATCGCCCCGGAAAAAGCCACGCCGCGCCGCCTGGCCATGGTGGCGCTGATGCGTCTGCAAAAGCTCAATATCAAGGAAATGGCTGATTGCACCAGTGCTGGTGAACGCGAATGGCTCGGTGGCGTCAAGGGCAAGACGCTGGAAGACAGCCTGTCCGTGGCGGCCGAACTGCCGGAATGGGTGATCGAGCGTCTGGCAGAAAAAGACCCGAAAGACGTGCTGGCACTGGGCCTGGGCCTGATGGAACCCGCCCCGCTAGACCTGCGCGTCAACACCCTGAAAATGAAGCGTGATGAAGTCATCGACCGTCTGCGCGCCGACGGCATGCCCTGCGAACCCACTCCGTACTCCCCGCTCGGCATCCGCCTGCAAGGCAAGCCCTCGCTGAGCAAGTACGAGCTGTTCAAGTCTGGTGCCATCGAAGTGCAGGATGAAGGCAGCCAGCTCTTGGGCCTGATTACCGGCGCACGCCGTGGTGAAATGGTGGTGGACTTCTGTGCCGGTGCCGGTGGCAAGACCCTGCTGCTGGGCGCACAAATGGCTTCCAGCGGCCGCCTGTACGCATTTGACGTGTCGGAAAAGCGCTTGGCCAACCTCAAGCCGCGTCTGGCCCGCTCCGGCCTGTCCAATGTGCATCCGCAACTGCTGGCACATGAAAACGACAGCAAGGTGAAGCGTCTGGCCGGCAAGGCGGATCGCGTGCTGGTGGATGCCCCCTGCTCCGGCCTTGGCACCCTGCGCCGTAACCCGGACCTGAAATTCCGCCAGAGCCCGGAAAGCGTGGCCGAGCTGAACGCCAAGCAAACCGCCATCCTGGCGTCGGCAGCCCGTCTGGTCAAAGTGGGCGGCCGTCTGGTGTATGCCACCTGCAGCCTGCTGCCGCAGGAAAACCGCGACATCGTGGAAGCCTTCCTGGCTGCACATCCGGACTTCAGCCTGCTGCCGATGGATGCCGCGCTGGCCGAACAGAAAATTCCGCTGCAAATCGGTGATTATCTGGAACTGAAACCGCATTTGCATAATTCTGACGGTTTCTTTGCCGCGGTTCTGGTCAGGAAAGCAGATTGACCTTATCATTAGAGTATTAGCAGAATCGAAAATACTGTTCAATCCAGAATGATTTGCGTTTCGGCTCTGCTACTCTCTTGATAAACCGATGGAGTTCCCACCCCCATGTCCGACTCCAGAGTCGCCCGGCGCCTGGGCCAGCACGGCCTGCGCGCCAGCCGCCGCCTGAGATACCTGTATTTGTCCGTGGGATTGTGGCGGCGTCGGGCTCCCATCTGGATTGCTGCCATCCTCATCGGCCTGGTGGCCGCCGTGTTTGCCAATGGCAGCCATCTGTCGCACGAGCTGTTCTACCAGATCTACGATCAATCGCCGTTTTGGGCGCTGTTGATCACCCCCGCCGGGCTGGGTTTGTCCGTCTGGCTGCTGCGCACCTTCTTTGAAGGTGCCGGTGGTGGCGGCATTCCGCAAACCATCATTGCCATGCAGCCTGGCATGCATGCGCTGCGCGCACGCATCCTGACCATGCGGGCTGCCGTGGGCAAGATGGTGCTGACGCTGATCGGCGTGGGCTGTGGCTCCACCATGGGCTATGAAGGCCCCATCGTGCAGGTGGGTGCTGCTATCAAGTATTCCCTCAACCGCGAAGCCGCCTTGCGCCATGAAGGCGTGGCACGCAGTTTCATTCTGGCCGGTGCCGCCGCCGGGGTAGCCGCCGCGTTCAACACCCCGCTGGCCGGCATCGTGTTTGCCATCGAGGAAATGGGCCGCACCTTCGACCAGCGTGCCAGTTCCACCATCCTGCTGTCGGTGATTCTGGCCGGTATCACCGCCATTGCCGTACTGGGCGATTACAACTACTTCGGCGTGGTATCCGTCGCGCTGGAGTTGCGCTCGGGCTGGATGGCCATTCCGGTATGCGGCATCGTCGGCGGCATCATCGGCGGGCTGACTTCACGTGCCATTCTGGCACTGGCCAACCGCCTGCCCGGCCCCTTGCATGACTGGCGCAGCCATTACCCCATCCTGTTTGCCATTGCCTGTGGCTTGCTGCTGGCCGTCATCGGCATTGGCAGTGATGGCATTACCTTTGGCACCGGCTATTTCCGTGCCAAGGAAATCATTGAAGGTGGCGGCAGCAGCATGCAGGAATACGGCATTCTCAAGCTGCTGTCGCTGATCATCACCTATATCAGCGGCGCACCCGGCGGCATGTTTGCCCCCTCCCTCGCCGTAGGGGCGGGCTTTGGCCTGAACATGTCATTGTTGCTGCCGTTTTTGCCCCAGGCCGCCATGGTGCTGCTGGGCATGGTGGCGTTTTTCTCCGGCATGACGCGCGCACCGATGACCGGCTTTGTCATCGTGATGGAAATGACTTCATCTTCGTCCAGCATGATCATCCCGCTGATGGCGACTGCGCTGGTGGCGGCCAATGTGTCGCGCTTCATGAACCGGCATGCCTTGTATGACGGCCAGGCCGAGATATTCCTGCGCCAGCTGCGCGCACGCCATCAGGCAAATTGACCGGGACGGCCCGCTTACGTACAATAACCCATTGATTCAGTCAAGTATTCAGGGTCAGCCCGGCGCCGGCCCTTTCACAGCAAGGAATTCCCCATGGATACCCAGGAAATCATCAAGCAGACCGTTACCGAAAATCCGGTTGTGTTGTTCATGAAAGGTTCGGCCCAGTTCCCGCAGTGCGGCTTTTCCTCGCGCGCAGTGCAAATCCTGAAAGCCTGTGGCGTCGAAACCATCAAGACCGTCGACGTGCTGCAAGACCCGGAAATCCGCCAGGGCATCAAGGAATTCTCCAACTGGCCGACCATTCCACAGCTGTACGTGAAGGGTGAATTCATTGGCGGTTCGGACATCATGTACGAGATGTACCAGTCCGGCGAACTGCAACAGGTGCTGGAAGGCCTGTAAGCCACGCATTGCAGTCATCCTGAAAACCCGGCCGTGCCGGGTTTTTTTGCGGCATTTTGAAGATGAACATATCCACCCGGAATTCCCTGTCTTACAATTCAGCCATGACAGACAGGCAAGGCAGCGCCCTTTTCGTAGCGGATACCTGACAGACATGACCTCCTCCCAAGCTGACGGCTTCTATGCCGCTCCGGACCAAAGCGCCAGCCCGTTGACTGCCAACGGTGGCACGGCCATGCCGATTGATGAAATCTGGAAAGCGCTGGTCAACGACCAGCTGGTGCCATATTTCCAGCCGATTGTGAACATCCAGACCCGCCGCGTGATCGGTGCCGAGGCGCTGGCGCGCTGGCGTCACCCGGCGCTGGGCGTGCTGTCCCCCATCACCTTTGTGCCGGTGATGGAAGAGCGCGGCATGATTCGCGAGCTGACCGAACTGATTCTGGAAAAGTCCCTGTATGCCTGCCGCGACTGGCTGGATCAGGGCTTCGACCTGAATGTATCGATCAACCTGTCGGCCCAGTTGCTGGCCGACCCGCAACTGACCGCCCACCTTACCCAGAAAACACGTCTGGCCGGCTTGACCCCAGCCAACCTGACGCTGGAGTTTTCCGAGAGCACCTTGCGCCAGCACTGGACGGTAGCCGACACCCAGCTGGCAACACTGCGCCAGGCCGGTTTTGGCGTGATGGTGGACGAGTTCGGCATTGGCGTGGGGCTGACCGACAAACTCAAGTCCAGTCACTTCAGCGGCCTGAAAACCGACCGGGCCTTTGTCCACGGCGCAGGGGATAACCAGCACTTGCGTGCCATCCTGCAAGAAGCCCTGGAGCTGGGACAACGTGAAGGCCTGCAGACCATTGGCATGGGCGTGGAAGACGCCGGAGACCTCTCCGTCCTGACGGAACTAGGGTGCACTGCGGTGCAGGGTTATATCTGCTCGGCGCCATTGCCTGCATCAGGGTTAATCCCGTGGATTTCCAGCTGGGAAAAGCGGTAGAATATCGCCCCATACCTCATTCAAAGACCGGCCGCGGCAACAAGGCCGGTTTCGCATATCTGAAACAAGCTGCCATTGCGGTTCACAAGACCGGCATAGGCAGCTTTTTCGCAGGGTTGGGACCAAAAAAATGAATATCCACGTAGTCAACCATCCGCTGGTGCAACATAAACTGGGTCTGCTGCGCGAAGGCGACATCAGCACCATGAAATTCCGCCAGCTCACCCAGGAACTGGCTCGCCTGCTGGCCTATGAAGCCACGCGCGACTTCGAACTGGAAGCCACCACCATCGACGGCTGGTGCGGCAAGATCGACGTACAGCAAATCAAGGGCAAGAAAGTCACTGTCGTTCCCATCCTGCGCGCCGGCATCGGCATGCTGGACGGCGTGCTTGATCTGGTGCCTTCCGCCAAGATCAGCGTGGTGGGCCTGGCCCGCAACGAAGAAACGCTGGAGCCTGTGTCCTACTTCGAGAAATTCGTCGACAGCCTGGACGAGCGCATCGCCATCATCATCGACCCGATGCTGGCAACCGGCGGCTCCATGGTAGCCACCATCGAACTGCTCAAGCGCAAAGGCTGCAAGCAGATCAAGGCGGTGGTGATGGTCGCAGCACCGGAAGGCGTGAAGGTGGTCAACGATGCCCATCCGGACGTGCAACTGTACGCGGCATCGCTGGACAGCCATCTGAATGAAAACGGCTACATCATCCCGGGTCTGGGTGATGCCGGTGACAAGATTTTCGGCACCAAGCACATCTGAGTCCTGCCCATGCCCGCAACACGCCGCTCATCTTCAGCCGAAGTAGCGGCGTTTTTTGCAGGCCTTGCAACCCCAGCTCCATGCACAAGGAAGACCTACGGTGTTGAGTCCGCATCAGGCGATTGATCAGGATTTTTTGCTGCGCTTTCCCGATGGTTTGCAGGACGCGGCATGGCAGGCACTGGCCAGAAAGCACCGCAGCGTGGACAGCGTCATCACGCTGTGCAGCCAGGGACTGGCCGCCACAACCATGCAGCAGGCGCTAAACGACGGCAATCTTGCCGCCATCAGCGAAACCTGTCGCCAGATCATCGGCCGCAGCACCACGGTAAGCACCTTCGAGAAGATGGCCTTTCGCAATTACCTGGGCTTTCGCGATGTGCACCTGCCGTTTGCCCAGGCCTTGTATCGCCTGCTGCACCAGTTTGGCCCGGACAGCTTTGCCGACTTTGTCGAGGTACTGCAGTTGTGCCGCAACGACGGTAATGCCAATCCGGCCAAGTGGCCGGTGGTGACCTGCTTTCTGGCTTACAGCCAGCCGGATGTGCATGTGTGCATCAAGCCCACCACCATCAAGAAAGTGGCGGCGCGGCTGGGCGTGGACATTGCCTATCGCCCGCTACCGAACTTTGATACCTACTCACGGGTACAGGCCATGGTGCGGGACTTCAGGCAACACAGCGAGCTGGCGCGGGAGCAGAACAACATCATTGCCCAGGCCATCATGTATTGCACGGTCTGAGTCAGCGTCAGACCAAGCCCATTTCAATTTCAACAAAAACAGGGAAATCCCATTATGTTCCAACACGTGAAGGTGGCCATCTCCGGCGCCCAGATCCTGTTCGTCGCTTTTGGCGCACTGGTTCTGGTTCCGCTGCTGACTGGCCTCAACCCGGCCATGGCCTTGCTTGGTGCCGGTATCGGCACCTTGCTGTTCCAGCTGTGCACCGGTCGTCAGGTACCCATTTTCCTGGGCAGCTCCTTTGCCTTTATCGGCCCCATCATCTACTCCATGCATACCTGGGGCCAGGGTGCCACCATGTTCGGCCTGTTTGCCGCCGGTTTCATGTACTTCGTGTTTGCCGCCATCGTGCGCTGGCGCGGCATGGCCATGGTCAACAAGCTGCTGCCGCCGGTGGTGATCGGCCCGGTGATCATGATCATCGGTCTGTCGGTAGCCACCGCAGCTTCCGGCATGGCCATGGGCCAGGCTGGCGGCAAGCAGATCATGCCGTATGAAACCTCCATGCTGCTGGCTGCCATTTCGCTGGCCACCACCATCATCGTTTCCATTTACGCGCGTGGCATGTTCAAGCTGGTGCCGATTCTGGCTGGCGTCACCGTGGGCTATATCGCTGCTGCCTTCATGGGCGTGGTGGATTTTGCCAAGCTGGCCAATGCACCGTGGTTTGCCGCACCGGTATTCCACAGCCCCGAGGTCAACTGGTCTGCCGCGCTGTTCATGCTGCCGGTGGCCATTGCCCCGTCCATCGAACACATCGGTGGCGTGATGGCCATTGGCGGCGTGACCGGCAAGGACTTCACCAAGACACCGGGCCTGCATCGCACCCTGATGGGTGATGGCCTGGGCGTGTGTGTGGCTGGCCTGATCGGCGGCCCGCCGGTGACTACCTATGCCGAAGTGACCGGCGCTGTGATGATCACCCGCAACTTCAACCCGGTGACCATGACCTGGGCTGCCGTGTTTGCCATCTGCATGGCGTTCTTCGGCAAGTTCAATGCCCTGCTGCAATCCATCCCGATGCCGGTAATGGGCGGCATCATGGTGCTGCTGTTCGGCACCATCGCCTCCATCGGCCTGAAGACACTGATTGAAGCCAAGGTGGACCTGATGCAGCCGCGCAATCTGGTCATCATCTCGGTAGTGCTGACTGCCGGTATCGGTGGCCTGACGCTGAAACTGGGCGGGCTGGAACTGGCCGGCGTGGGCCTGTGCTCGATTCTGGCCATGGCACTGAACCTGATTCTGCCCAAATCCTCGGCCAGCCATGACGGCATTGTCGAAGGGCAGGACATCTAAGTACTTGATCAAGGCGATCGGACACGACTGCCTGAGAAAGACAAAAGCGCGGGCTATCCGCGCTTTTTCTTTATATAAATCAGACAGGTCGCAATATTACCGCTTCATGTCCGGATGATGAACGACAGCTTGCCGGGCAGATTGGATAATGTTGACACTCTGTTGAAGTTTCTTCAGGGCTTGCCGTGCATCAGCAAGCCACTGCCGTCAGGGGCAGACAGCAAACTCCTTTGTTGTGTAATTGAAAACGCCATCTGTCGATGGCGTTATTTTTTGTCCGGCATCTAAACCGGTCCATGCAAGGGCATGGGGCGCAGTCTTGCCATTTTCAACACATCTTCATAACGCCCGTTGCGCAAGGCATATGCGCGCAAACAGGCCTCTTCGACAAAACCGTATTTGCGGTACAAGCCCAGCGCAGCGGCATTGTCGGTGAATACCGTCAGTTCCACCCGGTGCAGGCCCAGCCAGTTATCGGCCAGGTCCAGCATGGCCTGCAGCAAGGCAGAACCTACCCCCTGCCCTTGCCATTCGCGCTGCACCGCCATGCCCAGGCTGGCACCATGTGCCAGTCTTGGTGCACATTCCCGCCACAGTGAACCATGGGCAATCACCTGCCCTTCGGCCGTTTCCAGCAACAGCGCATGGTGCAGCGGGTCGCTAGCCGCCAGCCGCTGTTGCCATAGCTGCATGGATGGATAAGGAAGCTGCAGGGTATTGCCGTAACAGAGCGGATCGCTCATCAGGGCGCGCAGTGCCGCGGCATCTGCCGGACCGGGTTTGCGAATGCGAAACTGGCTCATGCCTGACCTCCTGCCGGCCAGTGCAGCCGTGCCATCACCACGCTGTCCACGTAGCGTCCGTCTTGCAGGATGTCCTGCCGCACCACGCCTTCATGCTGGAAGCCAAAGCGCTCGTACAGCGCAATGGCGCGCTGGTTGTCCTGCTGGGCCATCAGTTGCAGCCGGATCAGCCCCAGCCAGTTGTCGGACAGCTCCAGCAGGGCCTGCATCAGTGCACGCCCCACGCCCTTGCCCTGCCATTCATCGCGGACCAGCAGGAACAGGTCGGCCACATGGCGGCAACGCGCCTGCGGCAGGATGGTGAGCCCGGCGCTGGCTATCACTTCGTCGGCAGCATCACAGGCCACCAGCCAGTGACAGGATGGGGACAGCTGCTGCAATTTTTGCTGCCAGTCGGCGGCCGACTGATAGGGCTGCTGTGAAGTATGGCGTACCACGCCGGGGGCGGATTGCAAGCGCGCCATGGCGGCGGCGTCTTCCGGCTCGATGCGGCGGATATGAAAACTCATGCGCGATTGCTCCCTTGCAGCCAGTTACAGACAGTCAATCCGCCATCATGACAAACAGCAGCAGGGTGTTACAAGCCAGCTGATCAAACAAAAGCCCCGTTCCATGATGGAAACGGGGCTGTCGATTGATGACAGGACTGCAGATCAGCGGCTACGGCAGGCCTTGTCCACCAGATACATCAGGCTTTGATAAGGGATGCCGGAGTTGGCAGACAGGCCGATCTCGCAGGTGACGCTATTGGAGAAGCCGCTGCCGCAGTCCTTCACCTGTGCCTTCAGGCCGGTGAGTGCACTGCTGTTGAGTTCCGGATGGCTGAAGCCCTTGTCACCGGCAAAGCCGCAGCAGGTAATGCCCTGCGGCTCGACCACCTTGCTGGCGCAGCGTTTGGCCAGGGCATTGAGCATGGCCGCCTGGCCGGTCTTGCGCATGGAGCACACCACGTGCAACGCCACGCTTTCTGGCTGTGGGGTGAAGACCAGATATTCGGCGGCCACCTCCTGCACGAAACGGGTAACGTCATACACTTGCAGACGCTTGTCCTGCAGCCCTTCCAGCATGCTGGCGGTACACACGCCATTGTCGACAATCACCGGCCAGCGGCCATTGTCACTGGCCTGCAGCAAGGCCGCTTCCAGCTCGGACAGCTTGCTGGCGGCGGCATCCACTGCCCCCTTGGACTTGAACGGCGTGCCACAGCACAGGCCATCCATCTGCTGCGGGTAAAGAATCTGGTAACCGGCCTTGCCGAGCACCGAGGCCACCACCTCGTTCAGCGGGCGCTGGTCCGGCTGCGCCTTGGCCGGGGCAAAAGTGCGTGTCAGGCAGGATGGCAGATACACCACCTTGCGCTCGCCCTGTTTGCCGCCATCCAGCCGCAGCTTGCCGGCAGCACGCGGGAAGTATGGCGTCCAGTACGGAATACGCCGCCCCACCACCCGGCGCAGGCTGCGCATCAGCACGCCGGTGGCGGCATTGCCGGCCACGCTTTGCACGGTTTGCAGCGCACGCAAGCCAAGACGCGCACCCGCCGTGGCGGTATCGTAGTGGCTGGCCAGGGTATTGGCCAGCGCCCAGCCGGTATCGCTCAGATTCTGCTGGCGCAGCTGGCTGGTGAGCGCGCCGGTGTTGATGCCCACCGGACAGGCGGATTCGCACAAGCCACAGGTGGTACAGGTTTCATCCCCGGCAAACTGGTAACTCTCACGCAATGCATCCAGCCGGGACGGATCCTTGCCGCTTTGCTCCAGCGCAGCCATTTCGCGGTTGGCCACAATGCGCTGGCGCGGCGACAGGGTGATGGCGCGGCTGGGGCACATCACTTCGCAGAAGCCGCACTCGATGCACTTGTCGATCAGCGCATTGGCGGTGGGAATCGGCTTCAGGTTGCGGATATGCAGCAGCTTGTCGTGGGTGATGATCACATCCGGATTCAGGATGCCATCCGGGTCGAACAGGGCTTTGAGCTCCTGCATGATGCGATACGCCGCCGGGCCCCATTCCATCTCGACAAACGGTGCCATATTGCGGCCGGTGCCGTGCTCGGCCTTTACCGCACCTTCGTATTCCACCGCCACCAGCTTGCACACGTCCTCGATAAAGGCTTCGTAGCGCTTGATTTCGGCTTCGCCGGAGAAGTTGGGTGTGAACACGAAGTGCAGGTTACCTTCCAGCGCATGGCCGAAGATGATGGCTTCGTCGTAATGGTATTGGCGGAACAAGGCCTGCAGCTTGAGCGTGCCTTCAGCCAGGTGCTCAATGGGGAACACCACGTCTTCGATGATGACGGTGGTTTCCGCAGCACGCATGGCCCCCACACTGGGGAACATGCCCTTGCGGATATTCCACAAGCGAGTGTATTCCTCGGCCACATCGGTAAAGCGGATGCCGGACAGATTGGGAATGGCCGCGATATAACCGCAAATGGCGTCAATCTGTGTGGTCAGCGCCACGGCATCACGGGCACGGGTTTCAATCAGGATGGCCGCAGCCTCGTCGCCCAGCGTTTTCAGTTCGGCCGGCACCCCGGCCTTGTTTTCCACCGAGCGCAGGCTGGCGCGGTCCAGCAGCTCGGCCGAGGACACCACGTCCTTGTGCTGGGCCAGCAACTGGATGGCATCGCAGGCGTCCTTGATGGTGGGGTACAGCACCAACGCCGATGCCTTGCTGGGCAGCTCTTCCACCGTGTGGTAAGTCGCCTCGGACACAAAAGCCAGCGTGCCTTCGCTGCCGACAATCAGGTGCAGCAGCATGTCCAGCGGATCGGCAAAATCCACCAGCGCATTCAGGCTGTAGCCGGTGGTGTTCTTCATCTTGTACTTGCGGCGGATACGCGCTTCCAGCTCGCCATCGGCACGGATACGGCCTGCCAGTGCGCCCAGCCCGGCCAGCAAGCCGGCGTGAGACTGGCGGAAAGCCGCCACGCTGGCGGCATCGCCGGTATCCAGCACCGTACCGTCAGCCAGCACCAGTCGCAGGCTCTTGATGGTCTGGTAGGTGTTTTGCGCCGTACCGCAGCACATGCCACTGGAGTTGTTGCTGACAATGCCGCCTATCATCGCCGAGTTGATGGTGGCCGGGTCCGGACCGATCTTGCGACCAAACGGCAACAGTGCCGCATTGGCGGCCGCGCCGATCACCCCCGGCTGCAGGCGGATGGCACGTCCTTCATCCAGGACTTGCAGGTCTTTCCAGCCATGATTGGCCACCACCAGAATGGAATCGCTCACCGCCTGGCCGGACAGCGAAGTACCTGCCGCACGGAAGGTGACCGGCAATTTCAATGCCGCAGCCTGTGCCAGCACTGCCTGCACTTCGGCCTCGGAGTGTGTCTGGATGACAAGTTTGGGCACCAGCCGGTAACAGGACGCATCCGTCCCGTAGGCCAGGGTGGACAGCGGGTCGCTAAAGACCCGCCTGGGGTCGATCACTTCGACAATGGCTTGGTGAAACAGCCGGTAAGCACCTTGCAGCATGAACTCTCTCCGCGGCGCGGGCAGCTGCTCTGTGTCGGCTTGCCACGCCAGGTTGCGCACGTCACCCGCTTGCAGAACTGCAATGGCAGGTGAACGGTCCCAAGAATGTTGAAGCGGCATAGTGCCACATCTGGCATTTCTGCCCATCAAGGGATTACCCTGTCAGCCGGAAGGCTTACCGATGAAAAAGCACAGAAAGGGGCAGCGACATGTTGATGCAGATTGATCAAGCCACATTGCTGGTAGTGGATATCCAGGACAAGCTGTTACCGGCGGTGGACCAGGCCGACGCCATGCTGGCAGCCAGCCTGTGGCTGGTGGGTGTGGCACATGACACCGGCCTGCCCATTGTGTTTTCCGAACAATATCCACGCGGCCTGGGCCACACCGAAGCCAGCCTGCTGGCACTGGCACCGCAAGCAGCCGTCGTGGAAAAGCTGCATTTTTCCTGCGTCGCCGCCGACTGCCTGCCAGACAGCCTGCTGGCGCGCAAACAGGTGATTGTCTGCGGCATGGAAACGCATGTCTGTGTCTTGCAGACGGTGCTGCAACTGCTGGCACAGGGCAAACAGGTGTTTGTGGTGGCCGATGCCGTGGCCAGCCGCCGCGACAGCGACAAGCAACTGGGCTTGCAACGCATGCAGGCAGCGGGAGCGGTATTGGTCAGTCGGGAAATGGTGTTGTTCGAAATGCTGGGCGTTGCCGGCAGTGAACTGTTCAAGGCCATGAGCCGCAAATATCTGATGGGCGTTCAACCAGGCTGAAGGCGGGTTGGTCGTCTGGCCGAAGAGTGGTCTCTTCGGCCAGACCGGCCGGTGGCGGCTATGCCGCTCTGTTTTCTCCTTTGCAGACTGGCGCAGGACGGTGATTGCAAGGAGGAGGGAGCAATCACCCGTCGCCAGCTACTGCATCACATATAGCAAATAGCGTGCCAGAGATGACAAGCCTTTGATAATATTGAATATGTCAATTTTCAGTACCGGATATCGTAAGCCCGCCTACCGGACAGACAATATGCACGCACCAATTCAGGGCATGAATCGACCAGAATGGCGCAAGCCCCTACCCTCTGGCGGCTGGTGCTCTTGTGCTAGCATCAGCTGACTGAACCCGACAACTCTTTATTACAAGCAGGAAATCCACCGCATGACCACCACCTTCAAGGATATTCTGGAAGCCTTGCCAACCACCGATGGCATCGCCGCCATCGTGCTGCTGGATGCTGCCGGCGAAACCCTCACCCGTCTGGAAAACAAGCCGGGCACTGCCGGTTCGGTACGGGTTTACCATGCCCTCATCAAGAAGCACAGCCATATCAACCGTGCAGCTGCCCTGGAAGGCTTGCAGCTGTATGCAGAACATACTGCCGATGCGCGCCTGTATCCGGGCAAGCATCCGAATATCGACCGCCTGCTGGCCATTGCCGAAGACGGCGCACCTGGCCTGCGTGCCCGCATCGTGCTGGAAAACGACTAGCCACCAGCCTGCGCCTGACCGACCCGGCCTGTGCCAGGTCGGTCAACACTCACTTGTGCAGGCAGGAGCAGGCGTTTCAGCTTGCTACCAGCTTTCCGGTAGCACCCCAAACAGCGATACCACCGCATACACTCCGCTGAGGAAGAAGGTGGCGACAATCAGCCACTGCACACCGCGGTGGGCATACCAGCCACAGACGAACTCGCTGTCAACATCGCCCCGACGCCGTGCGGCATTCAGCAGCAGAACCGGGATGATGCCCATCAGCACGCCACCAAATGTGCCGGCGAAGTACAGCGCATTAACGAAGCTGGCAATACCCGAATACGCCAGCAGGAAAGGCGGCAGTGCAACCACAACAAGCACCAGCAGGCGTTTGCCTTTTTGCTGTTCGCTTCCCAGGCGGAAGTGGTCGAAGATATTGGTGAACAGGCAGCCACCCAGCCCCCAGTAGGAAGTCAGCATGGCCAGCAAGGCAAAGATGTTGGCGGTGTAATAAGCCCATTGCCCCAGCGCCCTGCCCCAGCTTAGCGTGGCCACCTGAGTCAGGTTGTCGCTGCCGACCAGGGCAATCACCGAAGCCGGAATCAGCGCGACAAAGACAAAGGTCAGCGCCATGCCCGCCATGATGAGCCCCGGCAGCTTGCGCGGTGCCGTCAGATTACCGCGCACCAGCTCTGGCACCAGAAACTGCGCGCCGAACACAAATACCGCCAGATTGAACACCGGCACCACATACTGCCAGTGACTGAGCCACAGATTGCTCAACTGCGCATCCTGACTGGCAATCGACGCCAAAATCAGTGCCAGGATGATGACAATCATGCTGATGCTGATCAGCTTGTTACCCGCCCCCAGCACTTTCAGGCCTAGATACAGCACGGCTACCGACGGCACGATGAACAGGATGCTACCCAGCTCCCTGCTCATGCCATATGCGCCGAGCAAATCCAGCATGATGCTGCCACTGCCTGCCATATAGGCCGTCAACGCACCAAAGCTGTTCGCAGCCACCGCCAGAAACAACAGCCAGCCGCCCACTCCGCCCAGATAACGGCGAGCCAGGCCACTGAGCTGATGATTGCCACGGGTGCGCAGCGCCACCTCCGTCAGGTAGAGCATGGTGATGGTGCACAGCACACAGGTGAGTGCCAGGCACAGCAACAGCGGGACATAACCGGTCTTGCGTGCGGCAAAAGCCATGCCCAGTACGCCCGCCCCGATATTGGTGCCAAAAATGATGCCTATGGTTTCCAGCCTGCTGATGGGCTGCACCAGCAGGCCAGAGTCTGCATGGGACGGCTCTGCCGCCAGTTCAGTTGAATGCATGAAAGCTCCGTGGAAGTGCAAGAATCAGCCGGTCAGCGTGGCAACCACACTGACGCGGCTGGCGACAGGTTTCACTGCGGATGGGAATACAGCTTGAACGCGATACGCCAACGTCCCTGGCGCTTGAACAGCGAGACGTAATCGGTGAAAACCTTCCCGGCCAAAGGCGTTTGCAGCTCCGCCATGGCGGCATTGCCGCACAGACGGATTTCGCCGATCTGCAGGCCATAGGGCTCACCCTGGGCATGCGGCGAAACTCGGGTTTGCAGCAGATTGCGGTATTGCGTCTGGTCCAGCCGCGATTCGTTACCGTCAACATCGCCAAGCAAGATGGCATCGGGACGGAATGCTTCTTCCAGTTTTTCCGGCCGGCCGTAATACAAGGCGTGGTAATAGGCAGTGAGTGCCTGGCGGATCTGTTCGATATCCGATGAGCAAGACATGCGGTTCTCCAGATGGGTCTAGCGGGATTGGGATTGGGATTGGGTATTCTTGGTTGGCGACAGGCCGGCGGGAGCCAGCTTGCTCAATTGCTGCATCAACCAGGATGGCTGACGGTTTTCGTCGGCAGCCAGATCGACCTGCCCCACCGCATGGCGCACCAGACGGCCACCGATATAGCGTATGGGTTCGGGAGGAAAGTCGCGTTGCAGGCCTTGCACCAGGCCACAGCGCGCCCATTCGTTATCCTGTCCGAGTGCCAGCGCCGCCAGGATGCGGCCACCCAGCATGGAGGGGCCAACGCCATTGCCGGAGTAGCCAATGGCATAGAAGACATTTGCTTGCTGCGGCAGCGCACCGAAATGCGGCAAGCCGTTATGGGTACGGTCGATGGGGCCGGTCCAGTTGCTGACAACATCGGCGGCCTGCACTCCCGGATAGGCACGGCGCAAATGGGCAGCCACCGTGTCGGCGATGCCGGATGGCCCGTCCAGCTTGTCGGCCAGCCGGCTGCCGTATACCAGTTGTTCGCTGCCACCACCTTTGCCAAAAACAATGCAGCCATCGGGCGTAGTGCGGTAGTAATGCACCAGCATGCGGCTATCGGAGATGGTCATGCCATTGGTCCAGCCGATAGACTCCAGCAAGTCAGGCAAGGGACGCGTCATCACCACATCGCTGGATACCACGACAAAGGCCTTGCGGATGTCGGCAAACTGCGCAGCCCAGGCATTCATGGCCAGAATCACCTTGCCGGCACGCACGCTGCCCTGTGGACATTGCACCCGTGCCGGGGAGCCTGCTTCCAGCCGCTGCATCGGGGTGGACTCATACACCTTGACTCCAAGCTGGAGGGCATGGCGCAGCAGGCCACGCGCCAGCATGGCCGGCTGAATGGAGGCTGACACCGGCTCGAACACGCCATCCAGATGCAGGGCAGAACCAGCAAGCTGCGCCGCTTGTCCCGCAGCCAGACGCAGGAAGGGAGATTGCCCCAGGCGCTCCAGCTGGCTGGCTGTACCCTCCCAACTACCTAGCTGGGCGGTGGTGGTGGCAGCCCACAGCCAGCCATCCAGCCGCAGCTGGGCATCAATGCCATGCTGCTGGCAAAAGGCCTCCAGCTCGAAAATGGCCTGTGATGACAGCTGGCACAGGCGCAGGGCTTCGGCCTCGCCGCACATCTTGGCCAGCGACTGGTATTTGGCCCACAGGCTGAGCACAAAGCCGCCATTACGGCCACTGGCACCACTGCCACACATCCGCGCTTCGACAATCACTACCTCGGTTTCCGGGCTGGCTTCCTTGATACGGATGGCACTCCACAGACCGGTAAATCCACCGCCGACAATGCAGACATCGGCATTGACATGCTGCGTCAAGGGAGTGGGAACGAGCGGATTTTCCTGTGCCAGCGCGGCGCTCAGCCAGCTACTGAACTGACTGCATCGGGTAATGACAGATGACATGCGGCAATGCTCCTCGACTGCAAATACGGGGCCGTAGCGTGCCGCACAGCCAGTGCATGCTCGGCCCGGAGATGGACAGCAGGGAGCTTATTTGAAAAGACCAGTCAAATTGATGGGAAAAAACTGAAACAGCAAATGGAAAGCAGACGGAAGCAAACCTCATGCTTCTTGATCCTGACGGTGCCTATCGGGCTTGGGATGGCGCAGGTAAAACCGTCAGCCCATGAAAAAAGCCCGCAAAAGCGGGCTTTTTTCTTGCAGCACAATTCCGGATAAGGGAATCAGGCTTGGCCGACCACAACAACCTTGATCGGAGCAACCACGTCGTGGTGCAGGGCGATTTCGATGTCGTACTCACCGATGGCCTTGAACGGGCCGTTCGGCAGGCGAACTTCGAAACGCTTGATTTCCACGCCGAATGCGGTCACGGCTTCAGCCACGTCCACATTGGTCACGGAACCGAACAGACGGCCATCAACACCGGCTTTTTGCGCGATGGTGATAACAGCTTCAGCCAGCTTTTCAGCACGAACCTTGGCATCGGCCAGGATTTCAGCTTGCTTGGCTTCCAGTTCGGCGCGACGCGCTTCGAACTCTTTCAGGTTGTTTTCGGTAGCGCGCTTGGCTTTGCCTTGCGGGATCAGGAAGTTACGGGCGTAACCGTTCTTAACCTTTACCACGTCACCCAGTTGACCCAGGTTGGCAACTTTTTCGAGCAGAATGATTTGCATCTTAAGTCCTTTCCCGGCTTAGTGTTGATCGGTGTAAGGCAGGAAAGCCAGGAAGCGAGCACGCTTGATAGCAGTGGTCAGCTGACGCTGGTAGCGAGCCTTGGTACCGGTAATGCGAGCCGGGATGATTTTGCCGTTTTCGGCGATGAAGTCTTTCAGGAGATCAACGGATTTGTAGTCGATTTCCTTGATGCCTTCTGCCGTGAAGCGGCAGAACTTCTTGCGCTTGAAGAGTTGACGAGCCATTTTGACTAACCTTTTACAAATTCAACATATTCGATATTGAGTACCAACCGCGGATTCCTCAGACTGCGCTGGGACAGAAAGCCGGTAAGCGTTACCGTGTTTCCTGCCAGTTTGCCGGCAATACGCCGGGCGTCTTCACCAATCAGCACGGCCTGGATTTCACAGGCCACATCCCGTTCGAACCCGCCAGCAGTCTGTCTTGACTGGTGCCGGACCCACATTTCCACTACCGGAATACCGGCAGGGGTGTAACGCAGGTCTTCTTCGCGTTCGACCGTCGCGGTCAATACCAGACGGTTCTGCAAGTCCTTCACTCCTGCCTATCAGGCAGCAGCTTCGGCCTCGGCTGCCGGCTGGGAATCCAGCAGGTTCTTAGCCTTTTCGTCCTTCATCATCGGGGACGCTTCGGTAATGGCGCGGTCCAGCTTGATGGTCAGGTGACGCAGAACAGCGTCGTTGAACTTGAAGGCGTGCTCGATCTCGGCCAGGGTTTCGGACTGGCACTCAACGTTCATCAGAACGTAGTGGGCTTTGTGCAGCTTCTGGATCGGGTAAGCCAGTTGACGACGGCCCCAGTCTTCCAGACGGTGGATCTTGCCTTCAGCGGCCAGAACCATGCCCTTGTAGCGCTCGATCATGGCCGGAACCTGTTCGCTCTGGTCCGGATGGACGATGAACACGATTTCGTAATGACGCATGTTAACTCCTTATGGCTATTTAGCTTTTTGCCATGCGGTTGCAAAAAGCAAGGTAGTGAAACCGCAGCATTCTACGCACTTAATCAGGCCGGGGCAAACTAAATCGGCTGTATGCCTGGGCCGGATGACAAGCAGCGCAGTCAAAGCGCAACAACTACAGGCGCTTGTTGCGGTGAATATCGCTGACGAGGCCCTGATGCAGGGTGATCACCGTGGTATAGGGCAGGTCGATGTCGCCCAGCCAGAACAGCTCGGTATCGCCACTGCCTGCCGGGTCCGGACGGGTGTAGTCGGGCTTGCCCGCCAGTTGCGCCAGCTCGCTGGCCGGCATGCCGCGGTGCAGGCGCATGAATTGTTCGAACGGGAGCGGATCGGCCATCAGCCAGGGGGACAACAGCAGGCCAGCCAGCGCTGGCAGAAGGGTTTTCATGGCGGTGGGTTTCCATGGGCAGGTGGGGAAACCCGAGTATTCCACAAGGCGGAGCAATCGTTGATGAAGCCTGCCTTGATTGGGGCGTTCCGCGCCCTAACGCACCTTTTTCACCACATCGATCAGCTCGGTCACCATGCCGGTTGCATCGCCTTGTTGCAATGCGCGGCTGACACAACCCTTCATGTGGTTTTCCAGCAACTGCATGGCCACGGCGTCCAGTGCCGATTTGACTGCCGCCACCTGGGTCAGCACGTCCACGCAGTAACGGTCGGATTCCACCATGCCGCTGATGCCGCGTACCTGCCCTTCAATTCTGGCCAGCCGCTTGAGCAGGGCCGCCTTGTTGGGCTGGGTCACACTCTTGCCACTGGATTCCGGCTGCCCATGGCAGCAGTCGTCGTTTTTGGGGGCAAGGCTCATGCAGACTCCGCATTCTGGATTGAAAACAGGGCTGCCAGTGTAACACCGGCAGCCCTGCGCTGTTGTGCCTGGCTGCTTTATGTCCGGACATCCAGCATGGCCATCATGCCGGCATCCTCATGCTCCAGAATATGGCAGTGGAACATGCGCAGGCCGGGCATGGTCTGCACAAAGCGCAAGCGCACGGTTTCACCAGCCGGAATATTCACCACATCACGCCAGGCCAGGAAGGGTTCGGTTTGCCATACGCCGTCATCGGTGCGGGCAATCACCTGGAACTGGGTGCCATGGATGTGGAAGGGGTGGTCCATGTGCGCCTGACTGACGATGTCCCATTCTTCGATCTGGCCGACCTTGCCGGTGAAATCCACCCGGTTCATGTCGAATTTCTTGCCGTTGATCAGGAACATCGCCGCCGGGTTGGCCATGTTCTCGCTGAAGTTGACCACCCGCTTTACCGCAGGCTCGCCCAGCGCAGTGATATCGCGAAGTTTGTCCGGCAGCGTGGCGGTGACCTTGCTGCCTGCCTGGCGGATGGTGGCAAGGGTGAGGGTTTCGCTCTGCTCCGGGCTCATGGCCTTGCCGCGGTTGTAAGGCAAAGACTGCAAGGCGGATGGCTGGCCTGTAGCAAAGCGTCCGGTCACGACGATTTCCGCCCGCTCGCCGGGCGACAGCAGCAGGGTATCGATGTGGCGCGGTGCGCCGATCAGGCCGCCATCAGTACCCACCAGCTGTGCTTCGTGTGCGGGCAAGGCCAGCTTGAGGATGCGGGCACTGCTGGCATTCCAGATGCGCCAGCGCTGCCGCTCGCCCTGAGCCAGCGCAATGACCGGCTGCCAGCCGCCATTGACCAGCACGAACTGGCCTTCGCGGCCATCATGCCGGTCGGCAGCGCTGCTATCCGCAATCTGGCCATGGGCATCCAGCTTCAGGTCGGACAGCACCAGCCACTGCTCCGGCAGATGCGCCAGCGGGTCGTTGCGGCTTTTCACCACGAATACGCCGGCCAGCCCCATATAAGCCTGCTGCGCGGTATGGCCATGTGGATGCGGGTGATACCAGTAGCTGGCTGCGCTGCCCGGCGGCAAACGGAAGCGGTAGGCATGCTGCTGCCCCGGCAGAACCGGGTTGTGCGGATTGCCGTCCTGCTCTGCCGGCACCGGCATGCCATGCCAATGAATGGTGCTGGGCTGCTGCAGCTTATTGGCAAAAGCAATGTCCACTTCGTCCCCTTCCCAGGCCACGATGGCCGGGCCGGGAATCTGGCCGTTATACGCCCAGAAAGTAGTGGCGGGCTTGCCCGGCAACAGCGGCAGGCTGACCGGCGCGGCCTGCAACTGGCCGACAAACTGGCCGCTCCCCCCCTGATTGGCCAGCATGGACAGCGCAGGCAGGGGCAGGCCGCGCGGCAGGCCCAGACTCTCCGCGGCAGGCATGCTGGCACTTGCGCCGTGGTCCATGGCTGCGTGATCCATGCCCGGCATGTCGGCCATGCCTTCTGCCCTGCTCTTGCTTGCCAGCACCGGCATCAGCACCAACGCGCTGCTCCATTGCAGGAAATGTCTTCTGTCCATGTCTTCACTCCGTCAGTGGGGGCTTCAGCGTGGCAGGCATCATCCGGCCAACTCATCACGCATCTCAAATACCCCCCAAGGGTATAAAACCAGTAGAGCAGAGTATAGCCAGCCTGGTTCCGCAAGTGATCCACGCGATGACAAAAAACTGTCCTGCATCAAAAAAAACGACATGCCGTGGCATGGGCAGGCTGCCGACAAAGCCATCTGGTGCGATTGCACCGGACGCGGCAAAGCAGGGCCCTCCAACTCACTACCTGATTGCGCAGCCTTGCCATCCCTTCCCCCTCGCACTTTCATTACCGCACGTGTGAGGGGGCCAATAAACAGAAACCCCATGCCGTGGCATGGGGTTTCGAGGTGGGGTGCCGTGGGTTCAGCGGGCTTTTTCGGCGGCCAGCACACGCTGGCGGCGGCTTTCGGCCAGCACCATGCCGGAGGACACCGACACATTGAGGCTTTCCACCGTGCCACACATCGGAATGGACACCAGCACGTCGCAGTGCTCGCGCGTCAGGCGGCGCATGCCCTCGCCTTCCGAGCCCATCACCCAGGCCAGCGGACCAGCGGCATCCACATGGAACAGGTCGGTATCGGCGTCCATGGTGGTGCCGGCAATCCACACCCCGGCGTCTTTCAGGTCGCGCAGGGTGCGTGCCAGATTGGTGACGGTGATGTAGGGGATGACTTCTGCGGCACCGCAGGCCACTTTGGATACGGTGGCATTCAGCCCGGCCGAGCGGTCCTTGGGGGCAATCACCGCATGGGCACCCATGGCGTCGGCCACGCGCAGGCAGGCGCCCAGGTTATGCGGGTCGGTCACGCCGTCCAGAATCAGCAGCAGCGGCGGTTCGTTGAGGTTTTCCAGCACGTCGTCCAGGTCGACATGGTTGCGGCTGGCGTCAATCATCGCCACCACGCCCTGATGGCGGGCATTGCCGCTCATGCTGTCCAGCCTGGCCTTGTCGACAATGTGCAGCTTGATGCTTTCTGTTGCGGCCTTGTCCAGCACGGCCTTGGCACGCTCATCGTGGCGGCCGCCAGCCAGCCAGATTTCGATCAGGCTTTTCGGGTTCTGCCACAAGCGGGCGTTGATGGCATGAAAGCCGTGAATGAGTCGCTTGTTGCTCATGCGCTTGAAGCCTTGTAAACGGGAATGGGCGCTATTGTAGCTGCAAAGGGCGGCGCTTGCTGCCAAACCGCTGCCCGTTGCCCATCACAGACCGCCCTGCCAGTCGGCCAGTACGGCCAGACGGGCCGACTTGGCCAGTTGCTCGGCCAGTTGCGGAAACTCCGTCGCCGGAACCGGCTTGCCAAAGTGATAGCCCTGCAACAGGGTGCAGCCTTTCAGCTCCAGGAAGTCTGCCTGGGCGGCATTTTCCACCCCTTCGGCCACCACCTTGAACTTGAGCTTCTTGGCCATGGCCAGGATGGCTTCGGCAATAGCGGCATTGTCTTCGTCACCCGGCAGGCCATCCACAAAGGAGCGGTCGATTTTCAGCGTATCCAGCGGGAAGCGCTTGAGATGGGACAGCGAGGAATAACCGGTGCCAAAGTCGTCAATCGACAGCCACACGCCCAGTGCTTTCAGTTCGGCCAGCTGGTGCACGGCTTCCACCGGGTTCTGCATGATCATGCTTTCGGTGATTTCCAGTTCCAGCCGGCTGGCATCCAGCCCGGTGGTTTGCAAGGCTCGCGCCACATTGTCCACCAGCGTGGTCTGTTCGAACTGACGCGCCGACAGGTTGACCGCCACGCGCGGCACAAACAGCCCGGCATCGTCCCAGGCCTTGATCTGGCGGCAGGCTTCCTGCAGCACCCAGTCGCCAATCGGCTTGATCAGGCCGGTTTCTTCGGCCAGCGGAATGAAGCGCAGCGGTGGAATCAGCCCCAGTTGCGGGTGACGCCAGCGGATCAGCACTTCCACCCCGGACATGTCGCGGCTGGCGGCATTGAGTTGCGGCTGGTAGTGCAGTTCGAATTCGCCCCGCTCCAGCGCCTGGCGCATGCCGTTTTCCAGCAGCAGGCGCTCGAAGGTCTGGGTATTCATCTCTGCGTCAAAGAACTGGTAGGTGTTCTTGCCGGCGTCCTTGGCGCGGTACATGGCGACATCCGCGTTTTTCAGCAGGCTGCGTGCATCGGTGCCGTCATTGGGGAACACGCTGATGCCGATGCTGCCGGTGACAAACACTTCGTGTTCTTCCAGTCGCAAACCACGGCCCAGCACGGTGAGGATGTCCTCGGCCAGCGCCGCCAGTTCGGCCTGATCGGCAAATTCGGTCAGCAGCAGGGTGAATTCGTCGCCACCTTGCCGCGCCAGCAGGCCGCGCTCGCCCACCGAATTGGACAGCCGAATGGCAATTTCGCGCAGCAGTTCATCACCGGACTGGTGACCGAAGGAGTCGTTGATCAGCTTGAAACGGTCCAGGTCGATGAACATCACCGCCAGCGGGGTCGGCTCGCCGCTCATGTCGACAATGGCCTGTTCCAGCCGGCTGATCAGGCTGCTGCGGTTGGGCAGGCGGGTGAGCGGGTCGTGATTGGCCAGAAACTGCAGGCGCTCTTCAGCCTGCTTGCGCACGGTGATGTCGGAAAACACCGCCACGTAGTTGCTGAGGAAGCCGCCGTCATCGCGCACCAGCGAAATGGACAGTTCAGCCGGATACCAGTCGCCATTCTTGCGCCGGTCGCGCATTTCGCCCTGCCAGTGGCCGTGCTGCGCCAGCGCCTCCAGCATTTGCTGGCTGACTGCGTCGTCATTTTCACTGAAGATGCGCGACAGCTTGCCCAGCGCCTCGCTCTCCTGATAGCCGGTAATGCGGGTAAAGGCGTGATTGACGGCGATGATGCGGGTATCCGCGTCCAGAATCAGGATGCCTTCCGCCGAATTTTCGAACACCTTGCCCGCCAGCTTCAGATTGGTATCGGCGGCAATGCGGTCTGAAATGTCCACCACCACGCCAATCAGCGCGGGCTTGCCGTCGTACTCCACCAGACGGCTGTGCACTTCCAGATCCACCAGATGGCCATCGCGACTGATGGCGCGGGTGGTGTAATGCATCACCTGGATATTGTCGCGCAGGCGGCGCTTGATCTGCAGCCGGATGCGGCCGGCCTCGCTGGGCGGCAGCAGGCTTTCCAGCGGCATGTCCTGCATGTCTTCCGGACGATAGCCGACAATATCCGCCAGCTTGGGGTTGACGTACACCAGCCGCTCGTCCTGCAGGATGTAGATGCCGACCAGGGTTTGTTCCACCAGCGCCCAGTATTTTTCCTCGGCTTCTTTCTTGGCTTTTTGCTCTTCGCGGGTACGGGTGATGTCGGTATCCACGCTGCCTACCCCGGCCGGGCGGCCCTGGCTGTCGAACAGCGGAAACTTGGTCACCAGCATGGTGAAGGTGCTGCCGCCGGTAGTGAAGCTTTCTTCAAACTGGCGCGGCTCCAGGCAATTGAGTACCACTTCGTCCTGCTGCTGGATGCGCCGGGCATCTTCAGGAGCAAAATAATCGCTCACCAGGCGGCCTACCATGGCGTACTCGGTAACGCCCAGCATGCGGCTGTAAGCGCGGTTGGCCAGCAGGAAGCGGCCATCCAGCCCCTTGAGCGACATCATGTTGGGGCTGTTGTTGACCAGCGACTCCACCCGCGAGCGGAATTCGTTCAGCTCGTCTTCCTTGCGGCGGTGCACATCACTCAGCGTTGCCACCAGCAAGGAAGCCACGATGAAAGTGAGGCACAGCGCCGTTTCGGTCATCAGCTCGGTACTGCCGGCATACAGGTAAAGACCAGGGAAAAAACCGGGCAGGGACAACAACAGACACAGCAGGGCACCGGACAGGCATGCACCCAACAAGCGGCCGCGGAAGGAGGCCCAGATCATCAGGGGAAAAAACAGTACCGGGCGCGGTATGGGCAAGTCCTGTGCATTGCTTACCATGGAAGCCCATACAGCCAGCATCACCAGCAAGATCACCAGCAACTCCAGCAACCGACGCCGGTCGGGCAGGCTGCTCAGTCGCAACAGCGGCAGGCAGGAGGTCATGGCCAGCATGCAGCAGGCACCGGCCTGCGCCATCCATTGCAATACCTCGGGCAAACTGCCATGCCAGAAGGAATAGACGCCGAGCAAGGCGATGGGCGGAGCGGTGAAATAGGCACACACTTCCAGCAGGTTCAGCAACAGGCGGGAGATGGCCGAACCATCGGTTGAAGTGGCCGGTGACGCACGCAACAAATGTGCGCCCGGCAACAGCAGCAGCAAGGACAGGCTAAGGGCGGTCGCCCATGGCCATGGCAAATACTGGCCGGTCAGCAGCAGGGCTGCCGGCGGCCAGAACCACACCCGGCGCAAGCCGCGCCATAGCAGGCAGCCGGCAAACAGGCCGTGTGGCAGGAAACCGTACAAAGGAATCTCACCCAGGGCGCTCCTGGGCCATAGCAACAAGCTGGCGGCAAACACGGCAAAAGCCAGCCAGCCGGCAAACATCCCCTTAGTTTTCACTCTCCCAATCCTTTACAGCCACAGTCCGTCCATGCCCGGCAATGCCGGGCGGTGATTATTGGTATGAGGTACGGATATGTGGCGGGTCGCGGGCCTTGTAGCCTCTTGTAAATGGATGGCAAACACACCCATGGCGTGAAATGCCCGCTGGTATAATACTCGCAGATCCACGAATGTGAAGAAGAATGTTGGACACACTGCCTCGCATTGCCCCCGCCGGTCAGAAGACCCGCTGCCCTGCCCTGCCCGATGGCCTGGATGCTGCCGTACTGGCAGGCCTGGCTAAGGCCGGCCACACCCTGCTGGTGCTGACTGCCGATGCCCAGTCCGCACAACGGCTGAAGGCCGAGTTGCCCTGGTTTGCCCCCGACATCAAGGCGGCCTTGCTGCCTGACTGGGAGACGCTGCCTTACGACCATTTCTCGCCGCACGGCGAGCTGGTGAGCGAGCGGCTGGCCACCTTGTGGCAAATCCACCGCGGCGAATGCCAGGTGGTGATTGCACCGGTCAGCACCGCCATGACACGGCTCTCGCCGGTCAGCTACCTGCTGGGCCGCACCTTCTTGTTGCAAAGCAAGCAACAACTGGATGTGGAGCAACTGCGCGCCGACATGGTGATGGCAGGCTACAGCCACGTCACGCAGGTGATGGCACCGGGCGAGTTTTCCATTCGTGGCGGCCTGGTGGACCTGTTCCCCATGGGCAGCACCCTGCCCTACCGCATCGACCTGTTCGACAAGGAAATCGACAGCCTGCGCACCTTCGACCCGGACAGCCAGCGCACGCTGTACCCGGTGCCGGAAATCCGCATGCTGCCGGCGCGCGAATATCCGGCGGATGAAAGCGGCGTCACCGCCTTCCGCCAGCATTATCGCGAGCGCATGGAAGGCGACCCGTCCAAGAGCCGCATCTATAAAGACGTCTCGGCCAATCTGTTCCCTGCCGGTATCGAGTACTACCTGCCGCTGTTCTTTGACGAAACCGCCACCCTGTTCGACTACGTGGGCGAATCCGCCCTGGTGGTGCTGCACCGCGACGTGGCCGGTGCCGCCGACACCTTCTGGAAGGACGTACAGAACCGCTACCACATGGCACAGGGCGACCCGGAACGACCGGTACTGCCGCCTGCCGATGTGTTCTTGCGTCAGGACGAATTCCTTGGTCGCATCAAGCCTTATTCGCGCATTGAAATCCCGGCTGCAGGCGAAGCGGATGCCGCCAGCCTCACCCTGCCCGACCTCGCGGTGGAGCGCCGCGCCGACAACCCGCTGCACAAGCTGGCGCATTATCTGCAGACCAGCGGCCAGCGCGTGCTGCTGACGGCAGAAAGCCTGGGGCGGCGCGAAACCATGGTGCAGTTCCTGCAGGAACACGGCATCAAGCCACAGCTGATCGACAACTGGCAGGAGTTTGCCAACGGCAACATGCCGCTGGCGCTGGTGGTGGCCCCGCTGTATTCCGGCTTTGCCCAGCAACAACCGCCGCTGTCCATCATCACCGAGAGCGAGCTGTACCAGCATATTGCGCGCAGCCACACTCGCCGCCGCCATGTGAAGATGAGCTCGGACTCCATGCTGCGCGATCTGGCCGAGGTGAAATCCGGCGACCCGGTGGTGCACGAGCAGCACGGCATCGGCCGCTATATCGGTCTGGTGTCGATGGATCTGGGCGAAGGCGAAACCGAGCTGATGCAGCTGGAGTACGCCGACAACGCCACGCTATACGTGCCGGTCAGCCAGCTGCACCTGATTTCGCGCTATGCCGGAGGCCCGTCCGAACAGGCCCCGCTGCACAAGCTGGGCAACCCGGCCTGGGAAAAGGCCAAGAAGAAAGCCGCCGAAAAAGCACGCGATACCGCCGCCGAGCTGCTTAACCTCTACGCCCAGCGCGCCGCGCGCGAAGGCCACAGTTTCACCCTGTCCCACCACGATTACGACGCCTTTGCCGCCGGTTTCGGTTTTGAAGAAACCATAGACCAGGCCAATGCCATCGAAGCCGTGATCCACGATATGTGCAGCGGCAAGCCGATGGACCGTCTGGTGTGCGGCGATGTGGGCTTCGGCAAGACCGAAGTCGCGCTGCGTGCCGCTTTTGTCGCGGTGATGGGCGGCAAGCAGGTGGCGCTGCTGGTGCCCACCACCTTGCTGGCCGAGCAGCATTTCCAGAACTTCTCCGACCGCTTCAACGACTGGCCGGTGAAGATTGCCGAGCTGTCGCGCTTTCGCAGCGCCAAGGAAAGCAAGGCCGCGCTGGCGGGCCTGGCCGAGGGCACGGTGGACATCGTCATCGGCACCCACAAGCTGGTGCAGCCGGATGTACAGTTCAAGAACCTGGGGCTGGTGATCATCGACGAAGAGCACCGCTTTGGCGTGCGCCAGAAGGAACAGCTCAAGCGCCTGCGCGCCAATGTGGACGTGCTCACCCTCACCGCCACGCCGATTCCGCGCACCCTGTCGATGGCGCTGGAAGGACTGCGCGACTTCTCGGTCATCGCCACTGCGCCCAACCGCCGCCTGGCCGTGAAAACCTTTATCAGCCCGGCCAGCAATGGCGTGATCCGCGAGGCCATCCTGCGTGAACTCAAGCGTGGCGGTCAGGTGTTCTTCCTGCACAACGAGGTGGACACCATTGCCAACATGCAGGAAAAACTGGCCGAACTGGTGCCGGAAGCCCGCATCGGCGTGGCCCACGGCCAGTTGCGCGAACGCGAGCTGGAGCAGGTAATGCGCGACTTCCTGCAACAGCGTTTCAATGTGCTGCTGTGCTCCACCATCATCGAAACCGGCATCGACATTCCCAATGCCAACACCATCCTGATCAACCGCGCCGACAAGTTCGGCCTGGCCCAGCTGCACCAGCTGCGTGGCCGGGTGGGCCGCAGCCATCATCAGGCCTATGCCTATCTGCTGACCCCGGACGGCATGACCAAGGACGCCGGCAAGCGGCTGGAAGCCATCCAGCTATCCGGCGAACTGGGGGCCGGTTTCTATCTGGCGATGCACGATATGGAAATCCGTGGCGCGGGTGAGGTACTGGGCGAAGGCCAGTCGGGCGAAATGCAGGAAGTGGGTTTCTCGCTGTTTACAGAGATGCTCAAACAAGCCGTGCGCGACCTGAAAAAAGGCCGCGAGCCGGACCTGGATGCACCGCTGGGTGTCACCACCGAAATCAATCTGCACAGCCCGGCGCTGCTGCCGGATGCCTACTGCCCGGACGTGCATGAACGGCTGGTGCTGTACAAGCGCCTGGCCACCTGCGAAACCGAGCAGGACATCGATGCCATCCACGAAGAACTGATCGACCGCTTCGGCCTGCCGCCGCAAACGGTGAAAACGCTGATCGAAAGCCACCGCCTGCGCCTGCTGGCCAAGCCGCTGGGCGTGGCCAAGCTGGACGCCAGCGAAGTGGCCATCCAGTTGCAGTTCATCAAGAACCCGCCGATCGACCCGATGAAGATCATCCAGCTGATCCAGAGCAAGAAGAACTACAAGCTGGCCGGGCAGGACAAGCTGCGGGTGGAGTCGAAGATAGAAGAAGTGGGCCTGCGCGTGGTGCGGGTGAAGGAGCTGCTGAAAGAACTGGGCTAGGTTCGGCCAGATCTGGCTCCACAACGCCTGCCGCCCGGTGCCGCAGGCGTTTTTTCTGTTTCCTGCATTGCCATATCGCAAAACAGGGAGGAAACAGGCTGGTCGCTCTTGTGGTGGCAGGGCTACACTGACAGTGCAACACGCAGTCTTCCTCATCCTTACAACAACAGGAAAATGCGATGACCCACTCCCGCTACCACGCCCCGCTGCAAGACCGCAGCACTGACGACGACGAAGACGACGATGTGAAACTGCCCGCCTTCCGCCGCTATGAATCACAAGGTGTGATCCGCCAGATTTCCTATTATCTGTCCGGCGAAATTGTCGACCCCATCCAGTACACCGACCTGCTGTACACCCTGCGCACTGCCAGTGCCACCGACCTGATCTTCCTGCACCTCAACACCCCCGGCGGCAATTTCGACACCGGTCTGCAGATCATCAACAACATCGCCGCCAGCGAGGCGCACGTCATCACCATTCTGGAAGCCCGCGCCTTTTCCATGGGCGCGCTGATCTTTCTGGCCGGGGACGAGCTGATCGTGCATGACACCTGCCAGCTGATGTTCCACAACTATTCATCCGCCTCGGTGGGCAAGGGTAACGAACAGGCAGCGCAGGTGATGGCCAGCCGCAAATGGTTCGACAAGGTGATGCGCAATGTCTGCCGCCCCTTCCTGAGTGATCAGGAACTGGAACGCATCAGCAAGGGCGAGGATATCTGGCTGGATACCGACGACATCCGCCGCCGCCTGCTGCATCTGCAAAAAGGAGAACCCGCCGTCAAGCCCAAAGGCACGCGGGCCAAGGTGAAACCGGTACCGGTCAGCGCCAGCGAAACCGACGCCGCCAAACCGGCACGCAGCAGCCGCAAGAGCAAGCCTGTCTGAGGCCACAAAACAGCGTAATGCCCCTGTGGCAAGCAGACACCACACCTCAATGGTGTGGTGAGCCGCACTCAATCCACAATGAACAGCCGCGCCCCCGTGCGGGTGGACGAGCGGTGCGGCTCGGCTTCATCGGCCACCTGATAACTCAGGCCGGGAGTCAGCATGAAGCGGCGGCCATCGGCCAGCTCGGTCAGCAACTCACCTTCCAGACACAGCAGGATATGACCCTTGCGACACCAGTGGTCGGCCACATAGCCGGGGCTGTACTCCACCATGCGCACGCGGATGTTGCCGAACTGACAGGTACGCCACAGCGCCATGCCGCTTTCGCCGGGATGCTCGGTAGGGGCAATGGCCGACCAGTCGGTCACGCCAAACGGAATAGTGTCGATTTGCATGCTGCGCTCCATCACGGGCTGATCAAGCAGACAGCTTAACCCAGCACACCAGGCATGGCATGCAGCGGGCAGGAAAAAGCCCGGAGCGCGCTCCGGGCCTGCTGGTCGAAACGCTGCGGATTTATACCGCTTTTTGCTTGCCTTTGGACTTGCGAACCACGGCAACATCGCTGGCGGCATCGCGCAAATGCGCTTCGCACCAGGCCCGGCCATAGTAGCTGTCCAGCAGCAGCTGTTTGAGTTCGCTGATCAAGGGGTAGCGCGGATTGGCCCCGGTGCACTGGTCGTCAAACGCTGCTTCGGCCAACTGGTCGACCCGGGCCAGAAAGTCCGCCTCTTCCACGCCGGCTGCCTGAATCGACATGGGGATGTTGAGCATCTGCTTGAGCTCGTCCACCCACTGCACCAGTTTTTCCACCCGTTCGTGATCGCGTTCGCCTTCCAGCCCCAGATGACGGGCGATTTCGGCATAGCGCGCCACGCTCTTGGGCCGGTCGTACTGGCTGAACGCGGTTTGCTTGGTCGGAATATCAGCCGCGTTGTAGCGGATGACATTGCTGATCAGCAGGGCATTGGCCAGACCATGCGCCAGGCCGAACTCCGCACCCAGCTTGTGCGCCATGGAGTGGCATACGCCCAGGAAGGCGTTGGCAAAGGCGATGCCGGCAATGCTGGCAGCGTTATGCACTTGCTCGCGCGCTTTCGGGTCGCGTGCGCCGTTCAGATAGGCCGATGGCAGGTAGTCCTTCAGCAGCTTCAGCGCCTGCAGGGCCTGCGGGTCGGAGTATTCGTTGGCCATCACCGACACATAAGCTTCCAGCGCATGCGTCACCGCGTCGATGCCGCCAAAGGCGGTGAGCGACTTGGGCATGTCCATCACCAGATTGGCATCCACAATGGCCATGTGCGGAGTCAGCTCGTAATCGGCAATCGGGTATTTCACCCCGGTTACTTCGTCGGTCACCACGGCAAACGGCGTGACTTCCGAGCCGGTGCCGGATGTGGTGGGCACCGCCACCAGCATGGCTTTGCCACCCAGCTTGGGGAACTGGTAAATGCGTTTGCGGATGTCCATGAAGCGCAGCGCCAGATCGGCAAAATGCACTTCCGGGTGTTCGTACATCACCCAGATGATCTTGGCCGCATCCATCGGCGAGCCGCCGCCCAACGCCATGATCACGTCCGGCTGGAAGGCATGGGCCAGTTCGGCACCCTTGCGCACCACGGCCAGCGTGGGGTCGGCAGGGACATCGAAGAACACTTCCACTTCCAGGCCCATTTTTTTCAGCAGCCGCACCGGCTCATCCACAAAACCGTGCTCCAGCAGGTAATGCCCGGTCACGATCAGGCAACGCTTTTTGTCCGCCAGGTCTTCCAGTGCCACCGGCAGGCAGCCACGACGGAAGTAAATGGACTTGGGCAGTTTGTGCCACAACATGTTTTCCGCCCTCTTGGCCACGGTTTTCTTGTTGATCAGGTGTTTGGGGCCGACGTTTTCCGAGATGGAATTACCGCCCCAGGAACCGCAACCCAGCGTCAGCGACGGCGCCAGGCTGAAGTTGTACAAATCACCGATACCGCCATGTGAGGACGGGGTGTTGATGAGGATACGGGCGGTTTTCATCTTGTCGCCAAAATAGCGGATGCGCTCGCCTTGCAAGTCCTGATCGGTATACAGCGCCGAGGTGTGGCCGATACCACCCAGTGCCACCAGTGCAGCAGCCTTGTCGCAGGCATCGGCAAAATCGCGGGCGCGGTACATGGCCAGCGTGGGCGACAGCTTTTCGTGGGCGAAGGCTTCGTCATTGCTCAGATCACTCACTTCGCCAATCAGCACCTTGGTGTCCGCCGGTACGGTAATGCCGGCCATGGCGGCAATCTTCACGGCGCTCTGGCCGACAATCGCAGCATTCAGACTGCCACGGTTGAGGATGACACCCGCCACGGCGGCGGTTTGCTCTGCGCTGAGAATGTAACCGCCATGGCGCGAAAACCGTTCGCGCACGGCCTCGTAAATGCTGTCCACCACGATGACTGACTGCTCGGACGCACATACCACGCCGTTGTCGAAAGTCTTGGACATCAGGATGGAGGCCACGGCGCGCTTGATGTCGGCGGTTTCGTCGATTACCGCCGGGGTATTGCCTGCGCCCACGCCAATGGCGGGTTTGCCGGAGGAATACGCGGCCTTCACCATGCCGGGGCCACCGGTGGCCAGGATCAGGTTGATGTCCGGGTGCTGCATCAGTGCGTTGGACAACTCGACGCTAGGCTCGTCTATCCAGCCGATGATGTCCTGCGGTGCACCGGCAGCCACGGCGGCTTCCAGTACCAGCCGTGCCGCTTCGCAAGTGGAACGCCGCGCCCGCGGATGGGGCGAGAAGATGATGGCATTGCGGGTTTTCAGCGCGATCAGCGCCTTGAAAATGGCCGTGGAGGTGGGGTTGGTGGTGGGCACGATGCCGCACAGGATGCCGATGGGTTCGGCAATGGTGATGGTGCCGAAGCTGTCGTCTTCCGACAGCACGCCGCAGGTCTTTTCATCCTTGTATTTGTTGTAGATGTACTCGGAGGCAAAGTGATTCTTGATCACCTTGTCTTCCATCACCCCCATGCCGGTTTCTTCCACCGCCATGCGTGCCAGCGGAATGCGCGCATCGGCCGCGGCCAGCGCCGCGCTGCGGAAAATGACATCCACCTGCTGTTGGGAAAATTCGGCAAAAACCGCCTGAGCCTGTTTGACACGCGCTACCAGCGCATCGAGTTGTTCCAATGAAGATACCGACATGACACGACTCCAATGACAAAAAAGAAATCTGCCCGGGCTGCATGACATTCAGTTGATAGCCGTATTCATCCGGCAGGCTTTGCCAAATACAAACTGAATATACAGCCCTGCATGCTGTAATTAATCCACTACAACCATGCAAATAAAATTGTCAGACAAACAAGGCCAATGCCTTTGTTTTACTGGAAAAATCATTATTAAAGGCAGATTACTCTTTTTATCTGTTCATCGTTTTGCGCCAGACCAAGTAAACAAGTCGTCAGCAACAGAAAACAGGATGTCCAGGTAAATCATTCAAAGTCCGGTTCAGTCAGCCTGTAGTCTGTCACTTACAAAAACAGACTGAACAAAAAGAAAAACCGCCAGCGCGGGTCAACGCGGTGGCGGTTCTGGTACAGAAAAAGTGCTGCGCTCAGCGCATGAAGCTGTATTTGAAATACTGGCCCTGCTTCATCAGTTCGCGGATCTTGCCCGGTTCGGTCTCGCCGTTCAAATTGGTGATGATCAGCTTGCCGGCCCCCTGGCGCAGATCGTTACGGAAATCGTAGAACGCCCCCAGAATGGCCAGATGTCCGGCTTCCACCTCGCCGGAAAACTTCAGGATGGCGCTTTCCACCTGGTTATTCACATTCAGCAGCGCGCCATCGGTAGGGTCGATGCCTTGCGGAATGTTGATGGTGGCCAATTCCTTGCGGATGGCCGGTTCCAGCTTGCTGTAATCGGCCGAGGCTGCCTTGATGGCACCGCAGGCGGCATGGCCGACAAAAATCAGCAGCGGGGTATGCAGATGGCGCACGCCGTACTCCACCGAGCCCTCTGCCGTGGCCAGCTGGTTGCCGATGTCGCGCACCATGAACAGGTCGTTGACGGCGCTCTTGTCCATCACCTCGCTTTGCACCCGGGAATCGGAGCAGGTGACTACTGTGGCGCGTGGCGTCTGCTTGTCGGCAAAGGTCTTGAAGTAAGTCGCATTGTGGTGCGCCATGTAATCACTGTTGTCGTGCAGGATGGTCGTTACCGCGGCACGCACTTGCTGCACTTCGGAGCCATGGCCGTGTTCGTCATGGCTGCTCTCCTCCGGCTTGCGCTCCACCGCCTTGGGCTTGGCTTTGGCACGGCGCGGCTTGGCCGCACGCCTGGCCTCATGCACTGCAGCGCCCGGGGCATGTACCTCGGGGCTCGGGCCAACTGGTGCTTTCAGCAGAGGTGCCGCCCCTTGCTTTACTTCAGGCTGCAGGGTTTCCGGCTCCTTGGGCTTGGCGCGCGCCGCCGCCATGGATGCAGCCAGCTTGCCCGGCAACACGATGGTCTTGGTCGGTGCTTCCGCTGCGGCCGATGCCGCCTGCTTGCCCGGCAAGACAATGGGCTTGCCGTGTTCGGCAGGTGCCGCAGCCTTTTCTTCGGCCTGCGCCACGGTTACCAGCAAACCACCCCCGAGTAGTATGACCGCCGCCTGCAGCGAACGGATCTGCCATGTCTTGTTCATCACGCCTTGCATCCTGTTATTGATATGGAGAAGCCATTCAGTCCGGAACGAGCCCCGGCCGGAGAGAACGGCTGATCGGCACGCTTCGCCGACAAACCTAGAGTTATTTATAGTGTCAGGCTGCTGGCAACGCCGCCTTTCCCTTGCGCAGGTGATGGCTGGCGATGGTACAGCACTTGTTATCTGTCATATCGACCGGTTTTTACCAAACTTAACATTCAGACTGCCTGGCCGAAGACCTTCCCTCGCCCAGCAATACCCCACCCAGCACCAACAGGCAGGCCAGCCATTGCGCCGGAACCAGGGTTTCATCCAGCAGCCACCACGCCAGCAGGACGGTAAACAGCGGAATCAGATTGATAAAGGGCGATGCCCGCGACACCGGCATCTTGCTGACGGCCCAGGTATACAGGCCATATGCCCCCAGGGTGACGAACACCCCCAGGTACACCACCATCAGGCTGGGCCAGAGCGGAAAATGACTGGGCCAATGGCCCCAGGGGCTAAGCAGGGCCAGACCAAACCAGACGCTGCCCAGCACCGTCTGCATGCCGGTAATGGCCAATGCCGAATAACGACGCGACAGGCGCTTGGCAATCAGCACATAGCCAGTGGCACACAACATGGCGCAAAACTCCAGCGCATTGCCCAATACCGGGTTGGGGGCCTGGGCGGATACCTGGTTGTCCAGCGTCAGCCACAGCACCCCGGCAAAGGAAATGACCAGCCCCAGCCAGCCACGCGGGCTCATTTTTTCATGCAGGAACAACATGGCGCCCACCCCGGTAAGCAAGGGCAGCGTGGCAGTAATGACCGATGCCTGTGCCGCACTGGTATTCACCAGCGCCTGGGCTTCAAACAGAAAATACAGACAGGGCTCGGCCAGGCCCATGGCCAGCATCCAGCGCCAGTCGCCACGCTGGTAACGCCAGCGCTCTGCCCGCTGCCACAACAAGGGCAGAATGCAGCAACTGGCCAGCACCATGCGGGCAAACAGCACCGCCAGCGGGTCGAACACGACAAAGACGATTTTCAGCGCGATAAAGGCACTGGCCCAGAGCAGCATGGCGGCGCTGAGCGCAAAAGTGGGCAACATGAGCAATCCATTGCAAAAGGAAAACCGCCGGTGCTGATCACCGGCGGCGCTCATTTTCCCACATCCGGCCTTAGCGCGTGACTTCGGGAAAGACTTCCAGCACCTTGCCAGTCAGGGGCTGGGTCAGGGCGCGCAGATAACTGTGGGCAATCTGCTCACGGCTCACCGGCATGAAACCGGCAAAGGCCACGGCACCGCGCTCATCCCCCGCCACGACACCGGGGCTGACCAGATTCACCCGCGCCTGTCCCCACAACTCCTGTGCCGCCGAGCGCACAAAGGCAGCCAGACCGGCATTGACCACACTGGCGCAACTACCACCCAGAATATGCTCGCGCTCCAACAGGCCGGAAGTGAGCACGAATACCGCCCCCGCGTGCAGGTGGCGCGCACCGATCTGCACCAGACGCACCTGCCCCATCAGCTTGTCATGCAGGCCCGACTGCCAATCGTCCTCGCTCAGCTGTTGCAAGGGCTTGAACGGCACATGGCCGGCGGTCACCACCACTGCGTTCAGGTCTGGATGCGCCTGATACATGGCCTCGATGCTGGCCGGGTCGGTCATGTCCACCCGCACCTCAGCATCATGACGCCCGCCCACCAGCACCTCATGTTCTGTTGACAACAATGCCACCACGGCACTACCGATAACACCACGTCCACCAATAACCAGTACTTTCATTGCCTTGCCTTGCCTTTCTTGATTGAGCATCGTTCTGAAAATGACGCCAATCAATCATACACAGGACAATTTTGCAGATTAATCCCAATAAAACGACTTCAATGTTCAAAATTTGAAACAATACAGGGCAAGCCTGCCTGACCGACGGCCTGTTAAGAAAATTCCTGGCACTGTTCAGGAAACTGGGCAGCCCTATGCTAATATCGTGAAAAACGCCGTCAAATACATCGCTCTTACCACGCACTGTTCTGCCATGAAAACAAATCCCACTCCATCGCCCGATGCCCTGCTGGCTTTTGATGCACTGGCGCGCAAAGGCAGTTTCACCGCCGCCGCCGATGACATCGGCTGCGCCAAAAGCCGCATCAGCCAGCTGGTGAAAGAGCTGGAACAGCAGCTTGGTACCGTGCTGGTGCTGCGCAACACCCGCCGCGTGGCACTGACCGAAACCGGCCGCCGTCTGGCCGAGCACGCCCGCCAGTTGCGCGAGATGCTGGAAAAAGTGGGGCCGGATATCGAAGAAGCACAGGGCCTGATCGAAGGCCCGCTGCGCATCAGCGCTACCGCCTCGTTTGCCCAGTACCTGCTGGCTCCCATGCTGTCCGAGCTGGCAGCCTGCCATCCGGATCTGGAACTGGAGCTGCGCGCGGAAAACCGCCTGCAAGACCCGATCAACGACGGCGTCGACTTCTGCATCCGCTCGCGCAATGTGCACGACGACCGTCTGGTAGCAAAGCCGCTGGGCTTTGTCTGGGAAGCGCCCTACGCCTCGCCCGAGTATCTGGCAAAAGCCCCGCCGCTGGTCAGCCCGGACGACCTGTGCCGTCACCGCATCCTGCTTAACAGCCATCATGTCTATGGCCGGGAATGGCGGCTGGAAAAAGACGGCGAACTCAAATCCATCACCACCCGTCCCATGCTGGTGTGCGACCAGTACGCCTCGCTGATTTCCGGCCTGATTGCCGGCCACGGCGTGGCCCTGCTGCCGCACTATGTGGCCAGCCATTATCTGGAAAGCGGCCATCTGGTACGGGTATTGCCGGGCTGGCAAGGCGGCAGCTGGCCGGTGTACCTGGTATTCCCGTATCGCCAGCCACTGCCGAAGAAATACGAAGCCTTTATCCAGCATGTCACCCCGCGCCTGCGCGCCGTGCTGGAAGAGCGCCCGCTGTACTCCGGCGACTGAAGCCGCGCACTTGCCCGGCGCTTGATCCAGACCAAAGCCAATGGCAGCCGCCTTTGGCACAATCGCGCGCAATACTGCAACGAGAATCAGGCGCAATGCGCCGCATGAGGGCCGTAATGGAACATCTGGATATCTTGATCGTCGGCGGAGGCATGGTGGGCAGCGCCCTGGCCTCTGCACTCAGTGGCAAGGGCCTGAAGCTGGCCGTACTGGAACAGACCGCGCCCACGGCGTTTGACCCGGCTCAGGCACCGGACCTGCGTGTATCAGCCATCAGCCCCGCATCGGCACAGTTGCTGGAACGCCTGGGTGCCTGGCCACGCATTCTCGCCATGCGCGCCGCCCCTTACCGCCGCATGCAGGTATGGGAAGACCAGGAACAGAACGGCACCCTGTTTGATGCCGCCGAAGCCGGTGTGGACGCACTGGGGCACATCGTGGAAAACCGCATCGTACAACTGGCCACCACCGCCTGCCTGCAAGAAAGAGACGACATCCGCTATATCTGCCCGGCGCGCATTGCCAGCATTGTCTACTCGCCCAAGGCATCGCGCGTCACGCTGGAAGACGGCACCGTACTGGTCGCCCGCCTTCTGGTTGCCGCCGACGGTGCACGCTCCCAGGTGCGCGATGCAGCAGGCATCGGCATCACCAGCTGGGACTACCCCATGCATGCGCTGGTAGCCAGCTGCGAAATGGAATACGGCCAGCAGGACATCACCTGGCAACGCTTTACCGCCACCGGCCCGCAAGCCTTCCTGCCGCTCACCGGCCCGCATGCCTCTCTGGTGTGGTACAACACGCCCACCGAAGTGAAGCGCCTGCTGGCACTGAGCGACGAAGAACTGGTTTCCGCCTTCAGCGCCACCTTCCCGCAAAAGCTGGGCGGCATCCGCCAGCTGCTGGCACGCGGCTCCTTCGCCCTCACCCGTCGCCATGCGGCAACGTATGCCAAGGATGGCGTGGTGCTGGCCGGTGACGCCGCCCACACCATTCACCCGCTGGCCGGGCAAGGGGTCAACCTCGGCTTTCAGGATGTGGCCGAACTGGCCGACATCATCAGCCGCGCCGTCAGCGAAGGACGCGACTTTGCCGATATCAGCGTGCTCAAAGCCTACGAACGACGCCGCAAACCAGCCAATCTGGCCATGCAGACCGGCATGGACGCTTTCTGCTTCGGCTTTAGCAACAACATTCCGCCGCTCAAGGCAGCCCGCAAGCTGGGGCTGAAACTTGCCGACAAAGCCGGCCCGCTCAAACGCGAAGTCATCCGCTACGCGCTGGGCTTGCCGCGCTAAGAGCGGCTAACAAAATAGCGTAGCCTCCCTGGGGCAAGGCGCGCCGACGCAAACAGTACAAAGGTATGGCAAGGAGGCGCAACGCAGCAGCAGGCTTTTTGTTAGCGGCGCCAAGGCAGTCTTGTGCTCATCCGGCACAGCAGAGCCGAAAGGTCCTGTTGTGCCTGTTCTTGCCTCAATCCCTTCCACCCGGCACCCCGCCCATACCCGCCCTTTGGCACCCAGCAAGCCTTCTGCCATACACACCGAAACCACTCAGCGACACACACTCGTCGGCAACCACCAAACGCTACTTTTGCAGCAAGCACGGCTGCATTCAGCCCCAGAAATCGCGGCTACGCCATAGCCAAGGGGAAAAGTGAAATTGCGTACACACTAAGCGCAATCCTACTAAGGGCCGCTAACAAAACCTCGTAGAGAACCCGGGCCAAGGCGCGCCGACGCAGACAGTACATGGCGTACGGCAAGGCGGCGTAACGCTGGAGCGGGGTTTTGTTATCGGGTCTAAACACACAACGTCCAAACGTCCCTGCTTGAACACAGGCAGAGCGCATGCGCAACTAACAGCATGCAATCACCACGCTTCACCCTTATACAGCCACCATCGCACCCACGAGTCTCACTCATTTAATTCAAAATTGTTTGTTACAACATTCGGCCATACCACTACAACATCAGTAAATTATTCAGCCAAGTCAATTTAAAACAATCATTCCTCTTTACGTTAAATAGCAACACAATAAATAACAAGAAAATTCCAAATAAATTTCAGCGATAGTCAGCACATCTACTGCTTATCTTCTTAATTCAGTTCATCCTGCCTGTTCTTTATACGCGTATACCCATCATCACGACTCAATATACCTTCGCATGACAAAGTGAATAGCATCCTTTCCCCAATCCAAATGGATAACCCCCTTGATGACAGACATAGCAGCCCTTGGCATGACTTACCTACTACACCGCCACTGGCTTTATCGCTTTACCCTGTTAGCACTGCTCGGTTTGGCCCTGCCTGCTTGTTCAGGAGAAAAACCGGAAGCCTGTGGCGCTGGTGTCCCCAGGCATGCAAGGCATTCCTATACCAAATTGACCTGCCCTATTGCCGGACGTATGGGAGATATCAAGCTGGCCATTCCAAAGCAATACCAATTTACCGAAATCGGCTACAAGGGCTTTGATTTATGGCGCAAAGAAACTTATCAGAACATTCCACCCGTTCCCACTCTGGAGAGCGAACTCAGCTATTTCACCATCATGGTACGGCGTAATAATTTCAAACCCATCGAAACTCACTCAATCCTTTGCCACCAAAAACATACAACCATACTGTTCCAACAGACTATTTACATAAGTACAATCACAACCTTACCTTACCAGTAAATCACACCATTAATCATGAAGGCAATGACAAACTATTTTTATTATCGCAAGTATATAAATTTGGCGATTCTGATAATTTCAGTAGCACTATCGGGATGCCACCCCTGTTCATTAATTCAATGCAACACCTGGATCACAGCTACTGCGCATATAGAAAAAACAATCAAATTATTATAGAAATCCCTGAAGAATTTAAAAATAAATACATAAAAATTCAACTAATGTCTATTCGTAAATTAAACGAAAACGGCATTGGATCAAACAGTTACTGGTCAATCGGATCTCGCGCATCAAGAAACATATTCGAAAAAAAAATGACTTTCCAATAAAATATGGACATCTACCAGAATATATGAAACTAGACATAAGCCCTGTAAAAATTACAAATGGAACATACACAATAACTGGCGCCGTAGTCTTCCCTGAAAATAGCAAGATAAATTCTTATAGATTAAATGGGAAATTTAAAATCTCAAACAATTCATTAGAAAATATAGAAAAATAAAACTTTATTACTCATGAATATCAAAATCCATAAAGTTAAAATCCTGAAGCAGTGTTTTTTAAATCCATCACAAGCATATTAATTTGCAGCAAGTTAAATGAATGCAATTCTTATTCGAAAAGTCGCGTGGCAATTTCAGCAAATTTATTATCCAAACTCAATAGCAGCTTAATATTATCGCAGGGCAATTTAATTATGAAGTTAAAAATTCAATCTTCACTCAAATACACATGCCTACAAATATTAACCCTAATATATCTAACCGGGCTAAGCGGTTGCCATCCATGCTCAATTATTCAGTGTGGAAACTGGGTTACAGCCATAGCACAAAATGATGGCAATGGGAATATTATTATAGACATTCCGAACATCAAATATTCACCTAAAATAAAATTCATTTCGATCGAAAAAATAAATAAAAACCAAATTGAAAACAACATTCAATGGTCAATCATAGAGAATGATTCTGCAGATGCAAGTAAATTACAATCATCCGACCTTCCAATACAATACGGACACATCCCAAACAGGTTCAGAACTCAAGTAAACCCCATAAAACTAACAACAGGAACTTACAGGATTAGAGGGGAAGTATATGGAATAGATAAAACTGGAAACAAAACACATGACAACATAACCGGCAAATTTGAATATTTCAATAAAAGCACATCAAACAATTAATTTCCCCTGGAGACATAGATGAGCCAGCGCAAACTGACCGATAACGAAATAACCATACTCAAAAAAGTATATGGCAACTCTATCGACTACTCTAAAATAGTGATTAATACTAGAATATTACCCGGAGATGCTGCCGTCACCACATTCAACACCATTTCATTTCCAGTTGATTTTTACAAACAAGACTACACAACAACTGGTGACATAACATATACTTCATGGTTAGTTCATGAAGTTGCTCATGTGTGGCAATGGCAAGTTAAAAATAACGTCACTATATTAAGTGGAATTGGAAACTGGCTTACCAATGGCTTCAGCTATGACAGCAATGTTTACAAATATTCAATAAATGATAAATTTGAAAATATGAATATTGAACAGCAGGCAGCTGCCATTACAGATAGATTCTTATTACAGAATGGAGTACGCAACCCAAGTTCTTGCAGAGATTGCTCAAGCAACCCTCTTGGTGATGGTTCCTTTGATCGCCTACTTCAAAATTTCGATACGGTAAACAAAATTGCAAAAGCCCAATCCATTTCAGACACGTCAACATTGATTAAAATAGATAACAATCAGGACGGAAAGACTGATCAGTTAATTTATACTTTTAAAAATTTATATGGCGGCCCTGATCAATATATTTCCACGGGCAACTCCTTTGCCGACCTGCTGAATGCCGACCGGCAAATGCGCTATCTGTATGGCCAAGGCAGCGTGCTGGATTCCATCTGGCGTGATTACAGTAATTTTTCAACCTATCAATTGGTATACAGCAGCCCTACCTTTACTACGCCTACCTACCATTTTGGCTACGACCCAATCGGCGCTTTCTACGAAAGCAAGGCCATTGCTACCGATAACGCTGCGTCCATTGCCAAACAAACCTTCCGCGTGCTGGATGGCAATGGCAAGGCCGTGTCGGCAGCGCAATTGCTGGCTCGCGATAGTAATAAAGACGGCAAGCTGAGTGGGGCGGAGCTGGATGGTCTGACCGCCTGGCAGGATGGCAATGAGGATGGCGTTGCGCAGGCCGGTGAAAACATCACCCTGGCCAGTGCGCTGAGTGGGCTTGGCTTGCAAACCATCCGTGCCAGCGATGTTGGCTTTTATACGGCAGGTCAGGCTGTTGGGCAAACCGTGGCTCAAAGCACAGCATTAGCACCACTAAACATTAAAATGCCACCGGTACTACCTACGGCATGGGGTAGTAACTATGCCACCTTGCGTAATACAGATAATCGCTTCTGGATAGCTTCTAGTCTGTGGATTGATTGGGCACCTTCTCAGATAAAGATTTCCAGCGACCAACGTAATATAGTTGGCACAGACGGAAATGACAGTTTTGATGTCAATTATTATGCCCAATACAATGGCCAATATTTCAATTTGGGATTGATTCAGAATTTTTATGCCGGTGGCGGCGACGACTTGATGGGTGGTTCTGACCGTAACGATAATTTATGGGGTGGTACCGGTAATGATATTTTGTGGGGTTATGCCGGAGATGATCGTTTATATGGTGAAGAAGGCAATGACCAGCTGGATGGTGGTGCGGGCAATGATTTGCTGGATGGTGGCAGTGGTAATGATTTGCTGCTGGGACAAGAGGGTAACGACACGCTGATTGGCGGAGATGGCCATGATGAGTTGAATGGGGGGAGTGGCCATGATGTGCTGGATGGCGGGACTGGCAATGACAAGCTGTTTGGCGGTGTCGGGAATGATGTACTGAATGGTGGCGATGGTGATGACCTGCTTTTTGGCTTCACCCCAAGTAACGACAGCAAACAAACCCTGGCTCTTGGTGAAAGCGACGATGATGTGTTGTTTGGTGGCGCAGGGAACGACCTGTTGCTGGGTGGTTGGGGCCAGGATTATCTGGATGGTGGCAGCGGTGACGATGAGCTGAATGGTGGTTATGGCGATGATGTGATGGATGGTGGCAGCGGTGCCGACAAGATGTTTGGCGGGGTGGGTAATGACCGCATGTGGGGTGGTGATGGCGATGACATCATGCTGGGGTTCACGCCAGGCAATGATACCAAGCAGAGCTTGGCAGCTGGCGAAACAGATAATGATGTGATGTATGGCGGTGCGGGCAATGATTTGATGATAGGTGGGCTGGGGAATGACCAGTTATGGGGTGGTACCGGCAACGATGAATTGCAAGGGAATGAGGGGGATGACTGGCTGTATGGCGAGGCCGGTAATGACCGGCTGTTTGGTGGCGCTGGCGATGATGTGATTTATGGCGGGGATGGTGATGATTTGATTGTCGGTGGCATGGCCAATAATGAAGCACCCTTGCCTGCTGGTACACGCGATAATAATTTTCTGTATGGCGGTGCCGGGAATGACACCATTATTGGTGGCATCGGCAATGACTATATTGACGGTGGAGCCGGTGCCGACACCATGGAAGGCGGAAAAGGCAACGATACCTATATCGTCAATAGCGTGAATGATGTGGTGCTGGAACAGCTGGACGAAGGCTACGATACCGTCGTCAGCAGTGTCAATTATATTCTGAATGCCAATATAGAAGAATTGCGCCTATTGGAAGGCTACACCATCAATGGCACTGGCAATAGTCTGAATAACCTGATTATTGGGAACAGCCAGGATAATATCCTGGATGGTGTCACTGGGGCCGATACCATGATAGGTGGACTGGGCAATGATATTTATTATGTCGACAATGCCGGTGATAAGGTGATTGAACTGGCTGGCGAGGGAGTGGATACGGTCTATGCCAGTATCAGCTACGCCCTGGGTGAGCATGTCGAGAACCTCACCCTGCTGGACTTTGCCAAGCCGGAAAAGGGCCTGGCCGACGGGGTGGATATTCTGGTGTATGGCTATCCCAAGGCCAACGAGCTGGATTATATGCAAGGCAATGCCATCCCCGGTTTCAAAGGCACTTGCGCACTGACCAGCATTGCCAACCTGGCGACTCAGGCCAATATCGCCCTGACCGAAGGACAGGTGGTGCAGCGGGCGATAGACAATAAATGGTGCGTTACCGACCCCGTCAAGACTGACTACCAGCGCGGTGGTAGTAATTTCCATGATCAGCAAGCCTTGTTGGATAGCTATGGTATTCGAAATGGTCTGATTGCCGGCTATAACGAGCAAGCCATTGCCAACCTGATCAAGGGTGGGCGCGGGGTGATCATTGCGGTTAACAGTGGCAAGCTGTGGAACGATGCTGCTTATTTGGATGATGGAAGCACCAATCATGTAGTGACGGTCACTGGCGTGGCCTGCGATGCCAAGAGCGGTGAAATTAATGGCTTTTATATTGCCGACTCGGGCCGTGGGCTGGTGAGCGACATGACCCGTTATATTCCGCTGGCTGATTTCCGCCGGGATGCCAATGTCACCAACGCTTACGCCATTTACACCATCGAACCCATCAAGCTATGGGAAGAAAACATCAACGCCACCGGCAATGCGCTGGATAACCAGATTATCGGCAACCGTGGCGATAATGTGCTGATGGGAGGCAAAGGCAATGACACGCTGATTGGCCAGGCCGGTAACGACCGCTATGTATTTAACCGTGGCGATGGCCAAGACTTGATCATTGATCAGGATGCCACGCTGGGTAATACCGATACCTTGCAGCTGAATGGCATCAATCAGACTGATTTGTGGTTCTCCAAACAAGGTATGGACCTGCAAATCCAGGTGCTGGGCAGTACGGACAAGCTCACCGTGAAGGACTGGTACACCCCGGGTAGCAGCGGCACGGACAATCAGATAGAACGCATTCAAACCGCGGATGGCCGCACGATGTACAACAGCGACGTCGCCCAATTTGTACAGGCCATGAGTGCGTTTGCACCACCGTCTGCTACCCAAACCAGTTGGGTTAATGGTCAGCAAAGCAATGGCCAGGTGTTGCTGGCGGTTAATCATTAGTCCCGTCAAATCATCCTGTTAAGCAGTCGGGAGGTAAGCCTCGCTTGCCTCCTGTACTGCTATTGTTCCCGGCTGGTGATGCAGCACCGCCTTCATCCTGTTCGTTTTGGCTTTGCTTCCATGTCTACACCCTCTTCCTCTCCGGCTGATGCCACCCATAGCAAGCAGCTTGACAGCGGCTTGCACTGTTTGATTCTGATGGCGCAATTACATGGTATTGCTGCCGATGCCGCGCAGTTACACCACCAGTTTGGCAATTCAGCATTTTCGGTACAAATCCTGTTGCTGGCAGCGCGCAAGTTGGGGCTGACCGCCAAATGTATTCAACAAGACATGGCGCGGCTGGAACGTGCGCCCTTACCCGCCATTGGAATATGGCGGGATGGCGGCTTTTTTATCATGGGAAAAGTGGATACCACCCATGAGTCTTGGCGAGTGCTGATTCAGCAGCCCGGCGAGCCTCCGCAGGTAGTCGGTTTGCCAGACTTGCTGTCGCGCTGGAGTGGCGAATTGATTCTGTTTACCAGCCGTGCCAGCTTTGCCGGGGCCATGGCGAAATTTGATTTCACCTGGTTTATCCCTGCCGTGGTGAAGTATCGCAAGTCATTGGGCGAGGTATTGCTGATTTCACTGGCGCTGCAACTGATTGGCCTGATCACCCCCTTGTTCTTTCAGGTGGTAATGGACAAGGTACTGGTGAACCATGCCATGACCACGCTGAACGTGATAGCCATCGGCCTGATTGTGGCCACCTTGTTTGATGCCTTGCTCAGCGGAATTCGCACTGCGGTATTTGCCAACACCAGCAGCAAGATTGATGTGGAACTGGGTGCCCGGCTATTTGACCATTTGCTGTCATTGCCGGTGGCGTATTTTCAGGCTCGGCGTGCCGGGGACTCGGTGGCACGCATACGCGAACTGGAAAATATCCGCTCTTTCCTCACCGGTAACGCCATGACTCTGGTACTGGATACGGTATTTTCTGTTGTATTTTTACTGGTGATGCTGTGGTACAGCGTGCCATTGACCATGATTGTATTGGCATCCATCCCGGTCTATCTGCTGCTGTCGTTTATTTTTACCCCTATCCTGCGCGCCAAGCTGAATGACAAGTTCAATAAAAGTGCCGAGAACCAATCTTTTCTGGTGGAAACCCTCACCGGGATAGACACCATCAAATCGATGGCGGTAGAGCCGCGCTGGCGGCAAAAGTGGGACAAACAGCTGGCAGCTTATGTGGCAGCCGGGCTATCCACCACCAATGTCGGTCTGGTGGCCAGTGGCGGTGTCAGTCTGGTCAGCAAGCTGGTGACCGCGGGCATCATGTGGCTGGGAGCCTTGCAAGTATTGGACAGCAAAATGACCGTGGGCGAGCTGGTGGCTTTTAATATGCTGGCCGGCCAGGTATCAGCGCCCATTCTGCGGCTAGCGCAGTTATGGAATGATTTCCAGCAGGTGGGTATTTCCATGCAGCGGCTGGGCGATATCCTGAATACGCATACCGAAGTGGAGGGCCATAAAACCCGCATTCCGCGCATTACCGGTGCCATTGGTTTTGATCAGGTGTCCTTTCGCTACCGCCCGGATGCCAGCGATGTACTGCGTGGCGTATCTCTGGAAATCAAGCCGGGCGAGGTGATTGGCATTGTCGGTCGCTCCGGGTCAGGTAAAAGCACCTTGAGCAAACTGGTACAGCGGCTGTATGTGCCGGACCGGGGCCGGGTGACGGTGGATGGTCAGGATATTGCCATTGTGGACACCGCCTCCTTGCGTCAGCAAATTGGCGTGGTTTTGCAAGAAAACACCTTATTTTCCCGTTCAATTCGCGACAATATTGCGCTGACCGATCCTGCGGCACCAATTGAGAAAATCATTCAGGTGGCCAAGCTGGCTGGCGCGCATGACTTTATCTGTGAATTGCCGGAAGCCTACGACACGTTGGTTGGCGAACAGGGTGCCGGCTTGTCTGGTGGCCAGCGGCAGCGGATTGCCATTGCACGGGCGTTATTACTTGATCCACGCATTCTGATTTTTGACGAAGCCACCAGCGCACTGGATTACGAATCGGAAAAAGTCATCCAGGACAATATGCGGCGGATTGCCGCCGGTCGCACGGTATTGATTATTGCGCATCGCTTGTCGGCAGTACGGGATGCCAACCGGATTATCGTGATGGAAAAGGGGCAGATTGCCGAATCCGGCAATCACGCCCAACTGATGCAACAGCCGAATGGCATTTATCGCCATTTGCATACCTTGCAGGGGCAGGCAGCCGTCAACCCGGTAGTACATGGCAATCCTGACCCCCTGGAGCAGGTATGAGCTTGCGTCACCGGCTACAGGCCGGGTTCGATCTGCTGCGCCGTTATGTTTCGGTTTTCCGTCACTTCTGGCGTATCCGCGATACGCTGAAAACCGATTTTTTCAATAAACAGGAAGCCGAATTTCTGCCTGCCGGACTGGCATTACGGGAAGCACCCGACTCGCCCACCTTGCGGCTCAGTGCCCGTGTGCTGATGAGCTTGCTGCTGGCAGCCATACTGTGGGCTTGCTTTGGCCACATCGATATCATCGTCACCGCCACGGGCAAGATCATTCCATCGGCACGCATCAAAACCATTGCCTCGGTCGATGTGGCCAGTGTCAAAGCCTTGCATGTGAAGGAAGGGCAAACCGTACGTGCAGGCGAGGTACTGGTTGAGCTGGATGCCAGCAGCAGTGACGCCGAGTATGACAAAGCCGCGGATGCCTTGCTGCAGGCGCGCTTGCAAGTGGCCCGTTCGCAAGCCCTGATCGAAGCGGTGGACCAGCACCGTCCGCCACGCCTGCCGGATACCAGTGATATTCCCCAGCAGCAATGGCGCGCGGCCAAGCAACAACTGGACAGTCAATATCAGGATTTCCGCGCCAAACTCCAACGGCTGGATAGTGATATCGCCCGTTTTGCCGCCGCATTGCCGCTGGCGACACAGCGCGAACAGGACTACAAGTTGCTGGCACAGGACAATACCGTCTCCCGCCATGCCTGGCTGGAAAAGGAGCAGGCGCGGATTGATCTGGCAGGGCAGCTGGCGGATGCGCGCAATCAGCGTACCGCCTTGATTGCCCAAACCCGCAAAGAGGCCTTCGACGCCATCACCGAAGGCAACAAGATCGTGATTGCCTCCGGACAGGATGCCCGCAGGGCGGGTACGCGTAGCCAGTTACTGAAATTGACCGCACCTGTCGATGGTACGGTGCAGCAACTCACCGTACACACGGTGGGAGGCGTCGTCCCGGCGGCGCAGCCATTGATGCAGATTGTTCCCCGACAATCCACCATGGAAGTCGAAGCGTTTATCGAAAACAAGGACATCGGCTTCGTGCGTGTCGGCCAGACTGCTGCCGTCAAGATTGACGCCTTTGAATACACCAAGTACGGCACCATTCCAGCCCAGGTCAGTCATGTTTCCCACGATGCCATCCAGGATGAAAAGCGCGGTCTGCTCTATGCCAGCAAGATCACGCTGGACCGGGACAGCCTGACTGTTGACGACCGAAAACAGGCGCTCACCCCCGGTATGGCAGTTAACGTGGATATCAAAACCGGCAACCGCCGCGTGATTGAATATCTGCTCTCTCCCCTGCTTCGCCACCAGCAGGAGTCCTTGCGTGAACGCTAACACTCGGGCTTATCCGCTACTTACACTGTGTTGCCTTGTATTACCGATGGCGTCTACCTTGGCTGAAATCAGCAGGCCGGGCTGGCTGTCAGACCCACTGCTGGCCAGCCCGCCACTGGTGGAGACTGCTGCTGATCATGGTCAGCCTTGCCAGAGGCTGCCGGACAACACCGCAACAATCATCAGCCTGGCCACAGCGCTGGACATGGCGCTGTGTTTTAATCCGCAATCGCAGGATGCATGGGCTTCCATCCGCCAATACAGTGCACAACGCGGAGAAGCACGTGCCGCCTACTTGCCAAACATCAGCGCAGGCATCAGCCGTCAGCAGCAGCAATCCCGCTACCCTGCCACCAGTCGCCAGATGGATACCAGCATTAGCACCGATAGCCGTTATGCCAGCCTGACCTGGCGACTGCTGGATTTTGGTGGCAGGGAAGCCAGGCTGCAGGCGGCTGACCATATGCTGAGCGCGGCCCTTGCCAGCAGGGATGCCATCATTCAAAAAATCATGCGGGATGTGATTGCCTTGTACTTTTCCGCCCAATCCGCCCAAGCCGAACGTGATGCCCGCTTAGAAGGCAAGAATATTGCGCAAGGGATTCTGACCATGACCAAGCGTCGCGAAGCGCAAGGCCTGGCTGCTCATACCGATAGCTTGCAAGCGGCAACTGCCCTGGCCAAGGCAGAGCTGGAACTGGCTCGCGCCACAGCCAATGCCGACAAGACAAGCCTGGCACTCGCCTTGAAACTGGGCTTTCCACAAGGAATGGTGCAATTACCACGCATACAGGCTGCCGATGTCCGTCGTTATAACGTGATCCAGAAAGACCTGAGTGCCTGGCAGGCACTTGCCAGTGAACAACATCCGGCCATTGTGGCGGCCTATGCGCAGTGGCAAGCCGCGAAAGAGCAGTACAAGGCCACGCGGGCAGATGGCCTGCCGGTACTGGACTTCAGCCATAGCCGCTACCTGAATGGACGGCCCAATCAGGAACTGAGCGCCAGGCAGTCCCGCGAAACGGTCACTGGCCTGACATTGAGCATCCCGCTGTTTGAAGGCTTTGGCCGACACTACAAGCAACAAGGAGCACTGGCACAGATCGCCCAGAAAGAAGCGCAATGGCAGGAAACCCGGAATCAGGTACTGCATGACATCAGTCAAACTTACAGCGAAGCCACGGCCTCCTTGCTCACCCTGGAGGCCTCGGGAAGACTGCTGCGCATTGCAGAGGAAACCATGCAGGCCATACAGCGGAAATATGCAATGGGGCTGGCTGACACGCAGGAAATTCTCAATGCGCAGGCCGGTCTGGCCGATGCACGACAGGAACGGGTACGCACATTGGCAGAATGGCGTTCGGCACAGCTACGCTTGCTGACGGACGCGGGGAAGTTGCGCATGCATGATGTGGAGTGAACTTCAATAATGATCACGTGGCATGAATAGACCGGACAAATGTCTGGCATTTTCATGCAGGTCCTGCAAGCGGCTGCTTGTTTGCAGCCCTCCCAGCCCTCCCAGCACAGCCATAAAAAAAACCGCCCTCGAAAGGGCGGTTTTTGCTTAACCGGCAGATGCAGGTTTAGGCGTTCAGTTCGCGAGCCAGGTACAGCCAGGTTTCCACCACGGTGTCCGGGTTGAGGGAGACGGTTTCGATACCCTCTTCCACCAGCCACTTGGCGAAGTCCGGATGGTCGGACGGGCCCTGACCGCAGATGCCGACATACTTGCCAGCCTTGCGGCAAGCCTGAATGGCCATGTGCAGCATGGCTTTCACGGCTTCGTTACGCTCGTCGAAGGTGGCGGCAATCGGGCCACCGGAGTCGCGGTCCACGCCCAGGGTAAGCTGGGTCATGTCGTTGGAGCCGATGGAGAAGCCGTCGAAGAACTGCAGGAACTTGTCGGCCAGCACAGCGTTGGTCGGCAGTTCGCACATCATGATCAGACGCAGGCCGTTTTCGCCACGCTTCAGACCATTGGCAGCCAGGATTTCGACAACCTTCTCGGCTTCAGCCAGGGTACGGACAAACGGGATCATCACTTCCACGTTGACCAGACCCATCTCGTCGCGCACCTTCTTGATGGCGCGGCATTCCAGGTCGAAACAGTCACGGAAGGATTCAGCCACGTAGCGTGCAGCACCGCGGAAACCGATCATCGGGTTTTCTTCGTGCGGTTCGTACAGCTGACCGCCGATCAGGTTGGCGTACTCGTTCGACTTGAAGTCGGACATGCGCACGATGACCTTTTTCGGGGTGAAGGCTGCGGCCAGGGTAGCAACACCCTCGGCAATCTTGTCCACGTAGAAGTCAACCGGGCTGGCGTAACCAGAGATGCGATCGCTGATGGTCGCTTTCAGGTCGGCCGGCAGGGTGTCGAATTCCAGCAGGGCTTTGGGGTGAATACCGATCTGACGGTTGATCACGAATTCCATGCGGGCCAGACCCACACCTTCGTTCGGCAGCTGCGCGAAGTCGAAGGCCAGTTCCGGGTTACCCACGTTCATCATGATCTTGACCGGAGCAGCGGGCATCTTGTCCAGCTCGAGGTCGATGATTTCCACGTCCAGCAGGCCATCGTAGATGTTGCCGGTATCGCCTTCGGCGCAGGAAACAGTCACCTGCATGCCTTCGGACAGTACGTCGGTGGCATCGCCACAGCCCACAACAGCCGGAATACCCAGTTCACGCGCGATAATGGCAGCGTGACAGGTACGGCCACCGCGGTTGGTGACAATGGCAGCGGCACGCTTCATCACCGGTTCCCAGTCCGGGTCGGTCATGTCGGTTACCAGCACGTCGCCCGGCTTCACGCGGTCCATCTCGGACGCATCCTTGATGGTGCGTACGGTGCCCTGGCCAATCTTCTGACCAATGGCGCGGCCTTCACACAGCACGGCGGACTTGCTGTTCAGACGGTAGCGGCGCAGGGTGTCCTTGCGGTCTTCCTGCGACTTCACGGTTTCCGGACGGGCTTGCAGGATGTACAGCTTGCCATCGCCACCATCACGGCCCCACTCGATGTCCATCGGGCGGCCATAATGTTTTTCGATGATCAGCGCGTATTCAGCCAGCTCGGCTACTTCAGCGTCGGTGATGGAGAATTGCTTGCGCAGTTCTGCCGGTACATCCACGGTCTTGACCGAGCGGCCAGCCTGGGAAGCATCGGTGAATTCCATCTTGATCAGCTTGGAACCCATGTTCTTGCGCAGCACAGCCGGACGACCTGCCTTCAGGGTCGGCTTGTGAACGTAGAATTCGTCAGGGTTGACGGCACCTTGCACCACGGTTTCGCCCAAGCCATAGGAAGCGGTGATGAACACCACGTCTTCAAAGCCGGATTCGGTGTCGATGGTGAACATCACACCAGCAGCGCCCGTGTCGGAACGCACCATGCGCTGTACACCGGCGGACAGGGCCACAACGTCGTGGGCAAAGCCTTTGTGTACGCGGTAGGAAATGGCGCGGTCGTTGTACAGGGAAGCAAAAACATGCTTCATGGCATCCTTGACGTTTTCAAGGCCACGAATGTTCAGGAAGGTTTCTTGCTGGCCTGCGAACGAGGCATCGGGAAGGTCTTCTGCGGTTGCGGAAGAACGGACTGCTACGGAAATATCTGCACCACCGGAATCGGCGACCATCTTGTCCCAGGCAGTCTTGATATCTTCATCAAGCTTGGCCGGGAAAGGAGTATCGATGATCCACTGGCGGATTTCCTTGCCAACGCGGGCCAACTCGGTCACGTCGTCGATGTCCAGTTTGGACAGCGCGGCGCTGATCTTGTCAGCCAGGCCATTGTGCTGGAGGAAATCACGGTAGGCATCCGCAGTAGTCGCAAAACCACCGGGGACTCGGACGCCCGAGCCTGCCAATTGACTGATCATTTCGCCCAGGGAGGCATTCTTGCCGCCTACCTGTTCAACGTCAGTCATGCGCAGTTTCTCGAACCAGATGACGTAGTTCTCTGCCATCACTTCACTTCCTGTATTGGATTGGACGGATAGAAAACCCGCATTCTAGCCGAATACCACCGCGTTTGCGTAGCCCATTTTGCGGCGCACAACACAAGGGTTTGCCCCATATCAATGCAAACAAGGCTGATGAATGGTCAATCCGGGGGCGTTTCTTTGCAGATTTGTGACTGCGATGTAGTGTGGCGACTACAACAAAAACCATGATGGTGGCGGATCAGGGCCAGATCATGGCAAAAACAGCATCAACGCCGACCCGCTGCCTTGGCAGGGGCGTCGAGGGGTATAATCTGTCACAACTTTTTTCCCATTGCTTCCGAAACAGGTGCATCCATGCCACACCGTCGCTCCGCCTTTTTCATTTCTGACCGCACCGGCATCACCGCCGAATCGCTGGGCAACACCCTGCTGACCCAGTTTGATACGCTGGATTTCAAGCGCGAAGCCATCCCCTTCATCGATACGGTGGAAAAGGCCCAGGTCGTGGCCCACCACATTCGCGCCGTGGCTGAAGCGGACGACCTCAAGCCTCTGGTATTCACCAGCATCGTCAACCCGGAAGTGCGCGAAGTGCTGCACATTGACAATGCGCTGGTGGTGGATTTCTTCGACACCTTCATTGGCGAACTGGAAGCCGAGCTGGGCCAGAAGGCCTCGCTCACCCTGGGCAAGGCGCATGGCGTGGGCAGCGAAGAGAAATACGACCACCGTATCGAGGCGGTGAACTTCTCGCTCAATCACGACGACGGCGTGAAGCTGAAAGACCTGGCCGAGGCCGATGTGATTCTGGTGGGCGTGTCCCGCTCCGGCAAAACCCCGACCTGCCTGTACCTGGCGCTGCAATACGGCATCAAGGCGGCCAACTACCCGCTCACCCCGGAAGACCTGGACAGCCCCACCCTGCCCAAGATGTTGCTGCCCTATCGCAACAAGATGTTCGGCCTCACCATCGACCCGGCCCGCCTGCACCACATCCGTCAGGAACGTCGCCCGGATTCGCGCTACGCCAGCCTGGACAACTGTCATTTCGAGGTGAACGAGGCCGAGTCCATGTTCCGCTTCCACGGTGTGCCCTTCATCAGCACCACGCACAAGTCGATCGAGGAGATCGCCACCACTATCATGCACAAGGCGACGCTGACCCGTCGCTTCTAAGACCCGCTAACAAAACCCCCGATTCTGCGTTGCGCCGACTTGCCGTACTCACTGTACTGTCTGCGTCGGCGCGCCTTGACTCGGGTGCTCTACGAGGTTTTGTAAGCGGCTTCAAGACAAGAGCGGCTCACAAAACCCTGTTGCTGTGTTGCGCCTCTTTGCCGTACCCCGCGTACTGTCTGCGTCGGCGCGCCTTGCCCCAAGGACGCTACGCTGTTTTGTACGCCGCCCGGAAAACCGTGGATAGCAAGCTGCGCTAGTGTGGCAAGGCGCAACGCATTGCGCTTGACGCCTGCTGCTGCGCCGTGGTGTGATAGAAAACATGAACTCCCGCATCGTATTCGCATCCTTCAACTGGTGGTGGCGCCTCTCCTGAGGTGGCACCGGCGACTGCGCACGCATACAACCCGGAGGCTGCCGACAAGGCGGATCCGGGTTTTGTTTTGTCTACGTTCCGCCTTGTCGATGGTTTCCGTTACTTGATCAGCAACAGGAACACGACATGAAACCGAGCGACATCACTTCCCAGGACATCATTCTCACCGGCGACCGCACCACCGGCTCGCTGCACCTTGGCCATTACGTTGGCTCCTTGCGCAACCGCGTGCTGCTGCAAGACCGCTGCCAGCAATTCCTGCTGCTGGCCGACGCCCAGGCGCTGACCGACAATATGGGCAATTACCTCAAGGTGCGTGACAACGTGCTGCAAGTGGCGCTGGATTATCTGGCGGTGGGCATTGACCCGGCCAAGAGCACCATCTTCATCCAGAGCCTGGTGCCGGAGCTGACCGAGCTGGCGTCCTACTATCTCAACCTGGTGACGGTATCGCGGCTGGAGCGCAACCCCACCATCAAAGATGAAATAAAACAACGCGGCTACGAGCGCGACATCCCGGCCGGCTTCCTCACCTACCCTGCCGCCCAGGCCGCCGACATCACCGCCTTCAAGGCCACCATCGTGCCGGTGGGTGAAGACCAGATTCCGATGATCGAACAGACCAATGAAATCGTGCGTCGCTTCAATGCCAGTGTGGAAAAGCCGGTACTGGTGGAAGCCAAAGCCATGGTGCCGGAAGTAGGCGCCCGCCTGCCCGGCATCGACGGCAAGGCCAAGATGTCCAAATCGCTGGGCAACACCCTCACCCTGTCCGCCAGCGCCGATGAAATCCGCCAGGCAGTGAAGATGATGTACACCGACCCCAACCATCTGCGCGTATCCGACCCGGGCCAGGTGGAAGGCAATGTGGTGTTCAGCTATCTGGATGCCTTCCATCCCAATATCGAACTGGTAAAACGCCTGAAGGACCACTACCGTCTGGGCGGGCTGGGTGACAGCGTGATCAAGCAGCATCTGGAAGAATGCCTGCAGGAACTTCTGGCCCCCATCCGCCAGCGCCGCGAGGAATACGCCCGCGACCCGGCCGCTGTACTGGCCATGCTGAAGGAAGGCACGGCGCGCGCCCGTCAGGTGGCGGCTGTCACCCTGAGTGAGGTGAAGGCAGCCATGGGGCTGAACTACTACTGATCTGCCGCCATCCACCATGGCAACACGGCCACCCGGCTGCGGGTGGCCGCCAACAGGAGAAGCACCCATGGAATTTGTCTATCAATGCCAGAATCTGGATGAAGTGCGCACACAAATCGACCGTATCGACCGTGCGCTGGTATCGCTGCTGGCCGAACGCGGCCTGTATGTGAAACAGGCCGCCCGCTTCAAGCACAGCAACGAGGAAGTGGAAGGCGGCAAGCGGGTGGATCAGGTGATGCGCCGGGTGGAAAAACTGGCGGGCGAACTGGGAGCAGACCCCAGACTGACTGCCGAGGTGTACCGCACCATGATCAGCCACTTCATTGCCAGCGAGCTGCAGGAATTCACCAGCATGGGCAAACCGCTGCCCACGGCTTAGACTGTCAGCCTGTCTTCATCCATCAGGAAACAACCATGACGCTGCTGCGCCCCCTGCTGCTGGCTGCCAGCCTGTGCAGCCTGCTACCCCAGGCCCAGGCCGAGGAAGTCGGCAAGGTATCCACCACCTTCCGCCTGCTCAGCCCGAACGACAAGGTCGTGGTTGAGGCCTTCGACGACCCCTCGGTAGCCGGTGTGGCCTGTTATGTATCGCGTGCCCAGACCGGCGGCTACAGCGGTGCGGTGGGCCTGGCCAAGGACCCGTCGCGCTTTTCAGTCGCCTGCCGCCAGATTGGCAACATCAGCTTTGCCAAACCGCTGCCGAAACAGGAAGAAGTGTTCAAGGAAAGCGCGTCCTTCATCTTCAAGCATGTGCGGGTGGTGCGCATTGTCGATGCCAAACGCAATACCCTGGTGTATCTGACCTACTCCGACAAGCTGGTGGACGGCAGCCCTGACAATGCCGTCACCGCCGTACCGGTGAGCGGCCAGAACATTCCGCAGAAGTAAGCGGCGGTGTCGATGAACCACACACCGGACCGCCCCACCCTCACCCTGCAACTGGCTGGGCAGCTGTGGGATTTCCTGTCAGCAGGCCGGGGACATCAAGCCTGCGATGTGCTGGTGGTGTGCGGTTCTTACGACCTGAGAGTGGCAGAGCATGCTGCGACCCTGCTGCAACAGGGCATTGCCCCGTACATGCTGATCAGCGGCAATACCGGCAACTGGACCCGCGATTTGTGGAACAGGCCGGAGGCCGACGTGTTTGCCGAGCGCGTGCTATCCCTCGGCATCAAGCCACAGCAAATAGTGCTGGAGCCGCAGGCACGCAGCTTTGCCGAGAACCTGTCCTTTGCCCGCGCCCTCTGCCCGGATGCACGGCGCGTTACCTTTGTCACCAAGCCCAACTCCATCCGCCGCGTCACCCAGACCCAGCCGATACACTGGCCGGATATCGACTTCTCTGTCGATGCGCCGGACTTCGCCTTTCCCTGGGGCGTGTCCAATATGGTGGGGGTATTTGGCCTGATCGAAGAAATGGTGGGCGATGTACACCGCCTGCTGCGCTATCCGCGGCTGGGTTTTCAGCAGGCGCTGCCCATTCCGGACGAGGTACTGGATGCCTGGCAACAACTGATTGCGCTGGGTTTCAACCGCCATCTGCTGCGCGGCAGCGCACTGGATGACCTGCCCGCACCACGCGGCCAGACAGCAGGATGACGCGTTACAGCTGCACACGCAGCCCGTCGTAGCCGACTTCCACCCCCGGTGGACACAGTGCCGACAAGGCATGGTATTCCAGCCGGTGAATCATGTGGATCAACACCGTGCGGCGGGCGCCGATACGCGCTGCCCACTCCAGCGACTGATGGAAACCCAGGTGCGAGGGGTAGCCGTCCATGTTCAGGCAATCCAGAAACAGCACATCCAGCCCTTGCAGCAGCGCCAGGCTCTCATCCGGGATATGCGACAGGTCGGTCAGCCAAGCAGCATTGCCAATGCGCCAGCCCAGGCAGGGCCAGCTGCCGTGTTGCAAGGGAATGGGGGTAATGGACAGGCCATCATGCTCGAACGGACCATCCACCACTTCCGGTAGCAGCACCGGCTTGTCCCACACTTTTGAAGGTGCTTGCAACGCATAGCCAAAGCGGCTGGTGATGTTGTCCATGGTAAAGGCATTGCCGTACAGCACTACCGCGCCTTGCTTGACGTAGCAGAAGGCGCGCAGATCGTCGATGCCATTGAGATGGTCGGCGTGCGGATGGGTGTACAACACGGCATCCACCTGACGGACGCCCTCGCGCAGCGCCTGCTGGCGCAGGTCCGGCCCGGTGTCGATCAGCAGGCCGTGCTCGCCGCAACGGATGTAAGCCGAGCAGCGTGTGCGGTGATTGCGCGGGTCGGTGGAGCTGCAGGTGGCACACTGGCAGCCAATGGCCGGGGTGCCGGAGCTGGAACCACAACCCAGAATGGTGATTTCCATTTCGCCAACACGTGGGGCCGTCATCGTGTCAGGCCACCTGCCCGGCTTGCGGGCGCTGGATCTTGCTGAACAGGCGATAGAAGTTGTCGCTGGTGGCGGCGGCAACTTCTTCGAAACTGATGCCGCGCAGTTCGGCGATATGCTCGGCCACATGCCGCACATAAGCCGGCTCGTTCAGTTTGCCACGGTAAGGCACCGGAGCCAGATAGGGCGAGTCGGTTTCCACCAGCATGCGCTCCAGCGGCATTTTCTGTGCCACTTCCTTGATTTGTGCGGCGTTCTTGAAGGTCACGATGCCGGAGAAGGAAATGTAAAAACCGATCTCCAGCGCAGCCTGCGCCACTTCCCAGTTTTCGGTGAAGCAGTGCATCACCCCGCCACATTGCTCGGCACCTTCTTCACGCAGGATGCGGATGGTGTCGGCAGCGGATTCACGGGTATGGATGATCAGCGGCAAACCTGCACGCTTTGCCGCGCGGATGTGGGTACGGAAACGCTGGTGCTGCCATTCCAGATCGCCCTTGCACCAGTGGTAGTCCAGCCCGGTTTCGCCAATGCCCACCACGCGCGGGTGAGCCGCATGGGCCAGCAGTTCTTCTTCACTGAATTCTTCTGCTTCCGGGTCATCCGGATGAATGCCGACAGTGGCGTACAGATTGGTATGGTTTTCCGCCAGTGCCAGCACTTCGGGATATTTGGGCCGCGACACACCGATTACCAGTGCCAGCTCGACACCGTTGTGCTGCATATTGCCCAGCACCTCGGGCAGACGGCTGGAGAGATCGGGAAAATTGATATGGCAGTGCGAATCGACAAGCATGGTGTGTGTTCTGGCTGGCAGTGCCGCCGGCGCTAGCCGGACGGCAGGGTTTACATGGTATGGGTGGGGCGGCTGGAATTGAGCACACCGCCCAGCAGGGTTTCAATCTTGGCCTTGGCCTGGGTTCCGGCATCGCCGTAGGCGAACTCCACACCAATGCCCTGCACACGGCTGTTGTTGGCCCCGGCCGGGGTAATCCACACCACCTTGGCCTGCACGGCAATTTTCTGCGGCTCATCCATCAGCGTCAGCAACAGGAAGACTTCTTCACCCAGTTTCATTTCCTTGTTGGTAGGAATGAAAATCCCCCCGGTTTTCAGGAAGGGCATGTAGGCCGCAAACAGGGCACTGCGCTCCTTGATGTGCAGCGACAGCACGCCGGGGCGTGCGGAATCGGGGCGAGGCGTATTGTCCATTGCGCATATCCGCTATTGATGATTGAAGCGCCGAGTTGTTCGGCAGCCTGTTGCATGGCAAGTACTTCCGGGGCAGACCATGTCAGCCTTGGCGGCCACCGGCAAAAATCTTCAGGTAATCCATCAGCAAGGCTTCCAGCTGCAGCCGGGTATTGAGCGTGTGCTGACCAAATGGAGCCAGCTGCTGCAAGGCATCCTGGCAGCGCATCAGGGCCACCGGGTCACAACGCTGTACCAGTGCCTGCAACACCTGCTGCTTGTCTGGATGATAGCGGACAATCCCCGCCAGACTCAAACCAGCCAGATCATGCAGCCATTTCATCAGCCAGCCCAGCGGAATGGCCAAGGGCAGCTTTTGCTTGTCCACCAGCTCGGCCAGGCTGAGGATGCTGGCGAATGTCGGTTGCCCCAGCCCGTCAATGAACTGGCTGCGCAGTTTGGCCAGTACCGGGTCGTGGTCAAACAAGGGCGCGCCACCGTTATGTGCCAGTTCGGTCGCCGCATTTTCCACCCCTTGTTGCTGCAACCAGGCCAGCGCCTGGGCTGGCGTGGGCGCAGACAGCGGAAACTGGCGGCAACGGCTGCGAATGGTGGGCAACAGGCGCTGGGCAGCCTGTGCCACCAGCAGGAACAGTACATCCTGCGGCGGCTCTTCCAGAATTTTCAGCAAGGCATTGGCGGCTGCCGGGTTCAGGTTTTCTGCCGGTTCCACCACGATGATGCGTCGTCCGGCGCGGTGGGCCGTGAGGTGGGCAAACTCGATGACTTCACGCACCGCTTCAATCTTGATCAAGGGCAGCTTGCGGCCGGGCTTGGCTTCCTTGCCCTCTTCTTCGTCATCGGTTTGCGGGGACAGGCGACGGAAGTCCGGATGGGTGCCGTGGGCAAACCAGCGGCAGGCCTCGCACTGGCCGCAGGGCTGATGGTCGGCTTGCAGTTGTTCGCACAGCAGCGACTGGGCCAGATGCAGGGCGAACTCCAGCTTGCCGGTGCCGGCCGGGCCGATGAACAGCCAGGCATTGGGCAGGCGGGCCCGTTCTGCGTTCAGGCGTTGCCAGTCCTGCTCTTGCCAGGGAAACAGCATCAGCGTTGCTCCAGCAAGGCGGCCAGATGACCGGCAATGTCCTGTTGCAACTGGGCAATGCTGCGGGTGGCATCCAGAATGCGAAAGCGGGAATCCGCGGCGGCACGTTGCAAGTAGGCATCACGCACACGCTGGTGGAAGTCGGCCTTTTCCTGCTCGAAACGGTCCAGCTGACGGCTGCCGGCCATGCGCTGGCTGGCCACATCCAGCGGTACATCAAACAGCAGGGTGAGGTGTGGTTGCAGGCCTTGCTGTACCCAGTCTTCCAGCACGGCAATGCGCTCGGTCGGCACGCCACGTCCACCGCCCTGAAAGGCAAAGGTGGAATCGGTAAAGCGGTCGGACACCACCCAGCGTCCGGCCTGCAGCGCAGGACGGATCACACTGGACACCAGTTGCTGGCGCGAGGCAAACATCAGCAGGGTTTCGGCATCCAGTGACACCTCGGTATCCACCGCCAGCAGCAAGGCGCGGATTTGCTCGCCCAGCGGCGTGCCACCGGGCTCACGGGTAAATTCGGCCACAATGCCATGTGTACCCAACCAGTCGCGGATAAAGCCCAGATGGGTGCTTTTGCCGGCACCGTCTATGCCTTCCAGCGTGATGAAGCAGCCAGTCCGACTAGTCATTGGAGCCTTTCTTCAGAATGTATTTGCGCACCGCCTGATTATGCTCGTCCAGCGTAGCCGAGAAATAGGAGCTGCCATCGCCCTTGGCGACAAAATAAAGGGCCGAGGAGTTGGCCGGATTGGCCGCTGCTTCCAGCGCGGCCTTGCCGGGCATGGCGATGGGCGTGGGCGTCAGGCCGTTGCGGGTATAGGTATTGTAGGGCGTGTCGCGGCGCAAGTCGGCCTTGCTGATATTGCCATGATAGGCGCTGCCCATGCCGTAAATGACCGAAGGGTCGGTCTGCAGGCGCATGCCCTTGTTCAGGCGATTGACAAACACCGCGGCCACCAGCGGCCGGTCTGCGTCCAGCGAGGTTTCCTTTTCCACCAGGCTGGCCATGATCAGCAATTCATACGGCGTGTGATAAGGCAGATCGGCCTTGCGTGCCGACCAGGCGGCATCCAGCTTTTGCTGCATGGTGTTGTAGGCGCGGCGATAGAGTTCCAGATCACTGCTGCCGGGGGTGAACAGATAGGTGCTGGGGAAAAACAGGCCCTCGGCCTGCACGCCGTCCAGCCCCAGTTGTTGCAGCAACTGGGTATCAGTCAAATCGCGCGCTTCGTGCTTGATGTCCGGATTGCGGTCAATCGCCTGACGGAACTGGCGGAAATTCCAGCCTTCAATCAAGGTCAGGCTGGCCTCATCCGGGTGGCCGTCGGCCAGGCGCTGCAGGATGTCCCACATCGATGCACTATCGCTGAACTGGTACAAACCGGCCTTGATCTTGCGGTCCATGCCCTGCATGCGACCCAGCAGCATCATGATGTTGCGGTTGCGGATCACCCCTTCATCCGCCAGGCTGCGCGCCACCTGACCCAGCGTGCGATTGGGGCCGATGGTCAGCTTGTAGGGGGATTGCGGCAGATCGACCGGGATGACCACCACCCAGCCCAGCCAGGCAACAGCGGTGAGCACGGCCAGCAACAGGATGCGAGGCCACAAGGCGGGGGATTTTCGTCTGGGTTTGGCAGGCACGGCAGATATCGACGACAAGGTGATTGGGCAAGGGTGTGATGATACCAGCAAGGGCCGTCGCTGGCATGCCACATGGGACGGATCGCCGTGTGCCTGCCATGGGCCGGTTTTGCATGCGAGCCAGCAACACATTGTCATGATGGCTATAGTAAGCGCTGTGCCTGGCCGCCAATAAGAGGGAACTCCCGGCCCGCCGCCTTCTCCCATGCTGCACACCACATACCGGAGACACCCGCAATGAAACCGTTTTTCCGCCTTGCCTGCGCCATCATCGCCCTGGGCCTCAGCCACCACGCCATGGCCGGGGAAAATCCGCAGCACCTGTTTGATCTGCCGCCGGAAGCCTTTCAGCCCAACCCGAAAGTGCCCGGCCAGATGATTTATCTCAAACCCGGCACCGATCTGAAACAGTACCACGCAGTCATTCTGGAGCCGCTGTCCTTCCTGGAGCGGCAGCACGACGGCAATTGGCAACTCTTGGTTTCCGCCGAAAAAAACAAGATAGACAGCTTGTACCGCATGAGCATGGAAACGGCACTGCGCAAGGAAAAAATCCGGGTGGTTACCGAGCCCGGGCCGGGTGTGGCACGCCTGCGCCTCGCGGTGACCGGCTTCCAGCAGGACAAGCCGGGCCTGGCGGTCAGCGACATCCTGCCGATCAAGGCTGCGTTCAATCTGGCACGTTTTGCCACCGGCACCGACCCCTATCTGCTGAAGGTGTCCACCATGGGCCAACTGGAAGACTCGCAGGAGCACACCTTGCTGGCAGGCGGCGTCAATCTGATCGAGAACCCGGGCAGCAAGACCAGGGATGAAGCGATTACCGCGGATTTACTGAAGAAGATGATCAAAAACTGGACTGCCAAGAACGCCAGCCAACTGGCACAGGCGCTGTCGCCCGCCAATTGAGGCTATCAGGAACAAATTCTGACAAGCGTTGTAACAATCCGTAATGGATAAGGCAGTAAAATCGGTTTATGTTACGCTGCACAAGCAGCAGAACATTCTGCTTGTTAACCGGGATGCTTCCCACTCAACCAAAAGGAAACTGCAATGCGCAAATTCGTGATGATGGCACTGTTGACCCTGGCCACCGCCAATGTTGCTCTGGCAGCCGATGCCAGCTGTGACGCCAAGGCAGCCGAGAAGAAACTGGCTGGTGCCGCCAAGGCCAGCTTCCTGAAGAAATGTGAGAAGGACAGCAAGGCTGCTGCACCGCAAGCCATGTGTGAAGGCAAGGCCGCCGACAAGAAACTGGCTGGCGCCGCCAAGAACAGCTTTGTGAAGAAGTGCGTGAAAGACGCTGCTTCCGCAGCCAAGTAAGCATGCCGGCGGGCCGGACCGGCCCGCCATCCACTCCCCCCCTCACACCTCACACCTCACACCTCACACCTCACACCTCACCCCTCACACCTCACACCTCACCCCTCACCCCTCACCCCTCACCCCTCACCCCTCACCCCTCACCCCTCACCCCTCAC